>CAJOQO010000282.1 GCA_905236545.1 uncultured Lachnospiraceae bacterium | reverse complement strand
TGATCATGCTGTCTATGAAGCGGCCGGCTATGAGGAACTGCTCGCTTACCGGAAGGAACATATCGGCGCGGTGAAGGAAGGTGAGGTTTTCCTGACACCCGGCTTCCGTCTTTCGGCAAAGTATATCATTCATGCGGTCAGCCCTTTGTATATCGACGGGAAAAGCGGAGAGGAAGAGCTGCTCCGTTCCTGCTTTCGGAAGAGCCTGGCGCTGGCGGCAGAGAAAGGAATCCGGTCGATTGCATTTCCCCTGATCTCGACAGGCGGGTTCGGTTATCCGAAGGAAGAGGGGATGCGGATCGCGGTTGATGAGATCAACGCGTTTCTCCTGACGAATGAGATGCTGATCTGCCTGGTGGTCTTCGATGAAAAGGCGACCCGGATGGGGAAGAGTCTCTATCCGGATCTGGAAGCGTACATCGACAGCAACTATGTTCAGGCGAAACATGAAGAAGAATACAGCGACGCGCTTTATGCCGAACGGTATGGCAGATACGAGTCTGAGATGGCTCCGGAAGCTGCCGGAAATGCACCTGCACGGAGGGAAGAAGCCAGGTGGCAGGCCGAACGGAGGGCCAGAGCCAAAGCGGCACGTGAAGCACGCGGGACAAAGAAGCTGTCAGACTTCCTGAGCGATTATAAGCCCGGGAAAAAGAAGGTCGATCGGAAGGAAGACTTTATATTAAGTGCGCCTTCACTGTCTTCGCTGGAAGCTGAAGGCGCGGCGATCGAAGAGCTCGGTGAGAAGCTGACCCGGCGGATGGAGCATATGGCTGATACGTTTCCACAGTATCTTCTCTACCTGATCAGTGAGAAAGGCATGGAGAACGCCGAGGTTTACAAAAGGGCCATCGTCGACAAGAAGGTCTTCTCAAAGATCAAGAACAATCCGGATTATCATCCGCAGAAACTGACGGCACTGTGCCTTTGCATTGGCGCAAAACTGAATCTGGATGAATCGAGGGATCTGCTCTCCCGGGCAGGCTATGCCCTGTCGCCCTGCGACAAGACAGACATCATCTTCTCCTACTTCATCGAACATGAAATCTACGACATGATCGAGCTGGATATCCAGCTGGAAGAACATGGATTGCCAGGTATCATTGTATAACCCTTCGAGGTCGCCGAGCAGGCGACCTTTTTTCAACCTCTCTTTCGTATACTGATCACACAACACAAACAGACACAGCTGCAGCCGCAGCAGAAAGGAAGGTCAGTTATGAAGAAGGGGTTTACAGAACTGGTATTTATTCTCGACAGGAGCGGATCCATGTCCGGGCTGGAGGCGGACACAATCGGCGGATTCAATTCCATGCTGGAGAAGCAGAAAAAGGAAACCGGGGACGCGTGCGTGTCAGTCGTCCTGTTTGACGACCAGACAGAGGTGCTCTACGACAGAGTGGACATCCGGAAGATCGAACCGATGAACGATACCCAGTACTATGTGCGCGGCTGTACCGCCCTGCTGGATGCGATCGGCGGCGCAATCCATCACATCGGCAATGTCTACAAGTATGCGAGGGAGGAGGACAGGCCGGAAAAAACACTCTTCATCATCACGACGGATGGAATGGAGAACGCAAGCCATGAATACTCGTATGACCGGGTAAAGAAGATGATTGAGCGGCAGAAGGAGCGGTACCATTGGGAGTTCCTGTTCCTCGGAGCCAATATTGACGCGGTGTCAGTTGCAGGACGATTTGGAATCGACCGGAGTCGCGCAGTACGGTATGAACACGACGCGGAAGGAACGATGCTGAATTTCAGGGTCATGTCGAAGGCAGTCAGCGGCGCAAGGCAGGCACCCTCAGCAAAGTGCATGAGAGACTTTCTGGACGATGATGAACTTCTGGAACCGATTCGCGAGGACTATGCGAAGCGGCATAAAGACTGAGACCAGTCGAAATGATCTGCGAAGTACGGCAATACAGATTCGTACAAGCGGCAGAAATCAGCGGAAATACAAAACGTAATGAGCGGATGACGGATTTCTCGACAGAACCCGACAGACTTACGGAACCCGAGGAAGACACTTTCGTTCCGTAAGTCAGCATATTGAAATCTGGTTTTTTCATTTGCTATCATATC
>CAJOQO010000281.1 GCA_905236545.1 uncultured Lachnospiraceae bacterium | reverse complement strand
GTTCCCGCGGCTTCGCCATACTGGCTGGCCGGGGCATTTCCCCTGCCCTCCCCATACTGGTCTGTCGGGGTGCTCTCTGCAGCATCGCCATACCGACCTTCCGGAACACGCTCTGTCCTGTCCGGGAACTGGCCCGCCGGCATGATCTCACTAAACTGCTTATTTACGGGAACCTGTCCGGCAAAAGCGGGTTCCTGTGTCACCATCGCTTCATCAGACGCATGCTGCTCCGACAGTACCTTATCTGCTGCAGGCAGATCCGTGAGGCCAGCTGTAACTGCTCCTCCCGCGGAAGCTGCCAGGCTGCCATCTTCCATGGCAGCATTTCCCGTCTGACCAAGAGAAGCAACTGATGCGGTCTCAAAGGAAGGCGGTGCTGCGTCAGAACGTGCTGCGTCGTCTGCGGTCACCGGCTCCTGCGTCGGAACCGCTACTCCCAGTTTGTTCCCACATACGGAGCATGTGACGAGGGAATCCTCATTCTCATGTCCGCAGTACATACATCTTTTCATGTTTCCATCTCCCGTAGAATTTACACACTACGGGCAATTATAGCGCGATTCAATGCCAATCGCAAGTTGCATATTATTTCCGCGTTGCAGACTCCGCTTTACCGGTTGCAGGTCACACCCCGGCCATTTTACGACAGACACAGGGGTTCTGACACAAGCCGCACGCCGGGGCATACGTCACCCTTTTTTCTCCTTCACCTTATTGCCGCTTCCTTTGCAGCTCTTCGTCCCTTTCATCAGAATCCCGGGGCCGGGAGTTTTCATCGTGATCGTGTTATCGCTGACGGTGACCCCGCTCGCGCGCCAGTCCCCCTTCGGCATGGTTCCCGTCTGTTTGCCGAGCTTTTCCCCATAAACCCAGATTCCGTAATTCGCGTTATTGTATTTTGCTCCGTTCGCGCCTCTCGTGATGATCAGGGTGTTTTTGTAGACCTTATTATTCAGATTCTTCGGAGTGCTTCTGGAATTTGACCCCTTCTTCGACCGGTAGAAATTATGATGGCTCCGGTCAGTCGAAGCAACAAGGATCCCGCAGCCGCAATTGGTGATCCTGTTGTTGTATGCGGAAGAATTCACATAATTCATCATGCTGATCGCGTAACCTGTGATATTCCGGAATACGTTGTCATGAATCCTGAAATTGCTGAAATAACTGTTGGCAATTGCCGTGTGGGAACCGACGCCCCGCTTGACCCCTTCAAAGGTGCAGCCGCAGACCTCCACATCCTTGCAGATCGTCTCATCATCGATCGGATTGTATCCGTTGAAATGCCCGTTTGCCACTCCGGACAGAATCTCGAACTGTATCGCCTCCGCATTGTAATTGCTGCCAAAATCTCCATGATAACCCGTGAACCTGCATTTTCTGATCCTTACCTTGCTGCAGGCTCCGAATTCCAGGTGATGGCAATTCCTGACATTTTTGAAGGTCACTTTGTCAAAGGTCAGATCCGACGCATGTCCGATCTGCATGATGCTGCGCCCATACCTGCTCCCGTCCCAGGTTCCTCCGATAAAATGAATCCCTGAAAAATCTTTCGAATACCCTGGTCTTCCTCTGCCATTGTCATAGCTGTCCCAGTCAAGATCCTTTGAGCCAAGCCGCAGCATGGAGGAGTTCTTCGCCTGCTTTGCACGCTTCAGCGTCACGCCTTCCATCTCCACGGTTGTATTGCCGCGTATTTTCAGCTGAGGATATTCCCCTCCGCCGACCGTATAGGTTCCCTTTGGGATCCTGATGACAAGCTTCTCCGCCCCGCTCCCGCCATTCGCTGCGGCGGAATTGAACGCATTCGTTATATCGGTTCCCGAAACGACGTTGTAGGGGCTTTCCCCCAGATCAATCGTCCGGTCCGCATACGCGGAATATGCCCAGGAAAAAGCAACAGCTGTCATGATCAGGAAACAGCGCAGCAGTTTTACCGTCATTTTGTCAGTCAGCATATCGATCCTTGCAGTTCCCTTCCTCTTTCCAAACATAGGCCCCTCCCTTCGGCTGTCATGATTCCGGTCAGTATTTCATTCCTTCCGTGTCTGCATTTATGTGTCCGTACTTATGCGTCCGATCTTATGTGTCTGCATTTATGAGTCCGTACTTATACTTCCATATTGATGGGGCCGCATGACCCCGTCAGTGGATCTATTCCTGCTGTTCCTCCTGCACCAGAGCCTGCGCGCCTCCCAGCGTCTGCACCCGGACGCCTCCGGTTCCGTATGCAGCCCCGGGCTGTCCCGGCGCACTTCCGGACGTCCCCTGCGCACCAGAACCCTGTCCCGATGCCGCCTGTGCCTGAGAGGCAGCCTGTGCCGCTGCCGCGGCACGCGCAAAGTCATTTCCTCCGGTAAGGCCATCCTGCTGCATCATCTGATTCATCACCGAAATATCACTGGACACGTCCCACGCGGTTGACTGGAAGAACGAATCCAGGAACCTCTCAAACGCTTCGTTGATGGTATCAAGGGATGCTTCGATCTCACGCTTCGCACTCTCGATGTTCTCTCCCTGAATCTTCTGCCTGTCGAGCGTCGCGTAAGTGTCCACCAGTTTCTGCGTTGTCGGCAGATAATACTTCATCAGGCGATGAAGATCCGGAGCGCTTTCCGGCGCCGCCGCCACACGGTCGAAGATATTCGTAACGATCTGTTCCAGCCGGTTCAGCTTTTCCGTGAACACCGGATCGGGAACCTCCTGATTTTTCTGGTGGATATGGGAGATAAATGCTTTCCCTTCCTCTACCATCTCCGCTGTCTCGGCGTTAAGGCGTGCCGCGTTACGTGCGTCATCCGCCTCCCGCTGCGCGGCCTTGCGTTCCATTTTCGAGTATTCCTTCAGATCCTTCCTGTCAAAGACGCTCTGCCCTTCCGCTGCGCGCATCCGCTCTTCGTAAGCACGCATCGTTTCAAGATACTGATTGTACGCCTCGTGGCTGGTCATGAACGCGGTCTCTTCCTTGTCCATGTAAGTCTTTCCGACAAAGATACCGTCCCGGATCATCGCCTGGATATCATCGGCTACCCATTTTTCACTCTTGCCAAATGCCGAGGCGATCTCCTCAACCGTGATGGTGTCGCGCGATTCCATCATCTTCAGGATCCTGCGCGCCCGGTTGATCCGCCCGATCTTCTGGAATCCCTTCCCCATATTCCAGCCGCTGAATGCGGTAAGCGCTCCGAAGAACAGGGTAAACGGATTGAGGATGCCGTACACGGCAATCCCTGCCGTAAAGAAGATTCCAAAGAAACACGTAGCGATGGCACCGCCGATGGAACGCACACCCGCGCCGAAGGGACTTACCACGCCATCCGACCGGGCTGCGGCACTTCCGGCAGAAGCCGCGCCATGCCTGTTCCGGCCGCCTGCTTTTCTGTCCTTTGCCTCCTGGTAGCTGTTTTTCGACTCTGCCCGATAGGTTTTGGCACCATCCACCTTGTAATAAGGCGTCCTGAAGATTGAATCATGTACCGCATCCGCAGCTTCGTTCAACGCCTTGGTAATCTCGCGGTTCAGGGAGGAATAATCCCCCGAAGCGATCGACCTGTTAACAATGTCGGCGATATTGCTCACCGCTTTCATCGGTTCAAACTTTTCATTCTGATCACTCATGACAATTATGCCTTTCCACCTTCCGGAACTGTAAATCATAAATCTGTACAGCGGACGAAGGACGCCTTCGTCCAGGCTGACCATGGCCGGATACGGTACAGAGATACCCTGCGCAATCTTCCTGCGATTGTTCTAGTTATATTATGACGTAAATCCGCGTAAAGTGCAATTAGCACTTGTGCACACTGAACACGGTTGGTAGAATATGGGTAACTTTTATGGGTGCATTTATCTCAGTATAAAATGGGAAACAAATGAAAGAGGAGGAATATGTTTCATGGCCGGTGAAAACACGAACTTCTTAGACCAGTCTGTACCGTCTCCGTCGCCAATCACGCTGACATTCGGGGAAGAGGGTTCCCCGGAGATCCAGGAGGCTTCCGCTCCGGTACAGCCCTCTCCCACGGCGCAGGCTTCCGACGCGCTTGCCCAGGCACAGCAGGCGCTCGCTCAGGCGAATAGTGTCCTGACGGATGTTCAGTCTGCCGCCGGAGCCACGATCGCTTCCAACGCGGAGAATCCCGGCGCTGCCATGCAGGCCGCTCCCGCCGCTGATTTCGGAAGCACTCCCGGCGCCGCTGCCATGCAGGCCGCTCCTGCTCCCGCAGCTGATTTTGGAAGCGCCATTGGCGGTGCTGCCATGCAGGCCGCTCCCGCAGCCGGCTCTGTCAGCGCCACTGCCGGTGCCGTGCATAACGCCGCGCAGGCAGTGCAGGATACGCCGCTTGCCTTCACACAGGAAGAACAGGCACAGATCGATGCATTTGCTGAGAGAATCGACCTTCACAACTCGAACGCGATCATGCAGTACGGCGCGGGGACTCAGAAAAAGATGTCCGACTTCTCCGACATTGCCCTGGAGAACGTCAAAAACAAAGATATGGGAGAGGTCGGCAAGATGATCTCCGGTCTCGTAACAGAGCTGACGGACTTCGATGTCCAGGAGGACGACGGCGGCATCTTCAAGTTCTTCAAGAAGCAGACGAACAAGGTTGTCGCCATGAAGGCAAAGTATGAGAAGACCCAGAAATCGGTCGACGATATCGTTCACATTCTGGAAGGACATCAGATCCAGCTGCTGAAAGATGTCGCGACGCTGGACAAGATGTATGACCTGAACCTCCAGTACTTCAAGGAGCTGTCCATGTATATCGCCGCCGGCAAAAAGCGTCTGGCTGAGGTGCGAAGCGAAGAGCTGAAACAGCTGCAGGAAAAAGCAGCCGCTACCGGAGATGCCCAGGACGCGCAGGCCGCCAGGGATCTCGGCGCGCTCTGTGACCGTTTTGAAAAGAAGCTCCATGATCTCGAGCTGACGCGGCAGATCGCGATCCAGACCGGTCCGCAGATCCGTCTCGTGCAGGATGCCGATACGCTGATGGCGGAGAAGATCCAGTCAACGATCGTCAACACGATCCCGCTGTGGAAGAATCAGATGGTCATCGCCATGGGCGTTGAGCATTCGAACCAGGCCGCAAAGGCGCAGCACGAGGTTTCTGAGCTGACGAACAATCTCCTGAAGAAGAATGCGGAACAGCTGCATACCGCTTCCGTGGAGACCGCGAAGGAATCCGAGCGCGGCATCGTAGACATAGAAACCCTGAAGAAGACAAACGCCGAGCTGATCACAACGCTCGACGATGTCCTGAAGATCCAGGAGGAAGGCCGCCAGAGGCGTGCTGTCGCCGAGCAGGAGATGGTAAAGATGGAAAGTGAGCTGAAAGCAAAGCTTCTTCAGCTGTCCAAAACGTCAAAGTGATCTGACCATACGGATGTCAATCTATATGGCTATAACCGGAAAGCTTCTTCACAAACAAAAGCCTGGCCTCCGCTCCCGATTACCGGGTGTGGAGGCCAGGTTTTTTGATTTCGTGACAGTTGATCTGTTAAAGAACAACCCGGTCAGATTCAATACGCCTTGCTGGTATATTGATAAGTAGTCGTTGAATCCAGCTTTCCGTCACTGTCATAGGTCTTACGAACCTTGACATAGTCGCCGCTGTACTTAATCTTGACCGTAAAGGAATAAGTCTGCCCGTCCGCGGTCTTCAACACCGTCTTGATCAGATTTCCATGCTTGTCAGACTCATAAACTGCAGAGCTCTTATCGGAACCGGTCACAACCTGTTTTCTCAGCACTCCATTCTTATAAGTCATCTTATAGGTCGACTTACTCTTCTTGCCCTTGGAATCATAGGAAATATAGTATGTCGTGTTGCCTTTGCTGTCAAAGCCTTCTTCGCTGGTCACCTTTCCCGAGGAATCCTTCGTAACAGCCTTCTTCAGATGGCCGCCCTTGATCGTATAGTCCGTTGTGATCGTATCCGTCCCGGTTTCCCTGATCCAACGTTTCGGCAAACCGCTTTTCGTATACTCCGTCGTGGATTTGTATCCTTTGGTGGTCTCAACGATCTTTTTCGCCTGACTGCTTCCGCTCCAATAGGTCGTCTTATAGTTGGTCGAGCTCGTTTCGACCAGTTTGCCGTTTTCGTAGTCCTTATAAGTAGCCTTCTTTCTATTGCCCTTCGAATCATAGGTATAAGTCACAATCGCGGACAGCTTTCCATTCGCATCGGTCATCTCATATGACTTCACAAGCTTCCTTTTCTCTGCCGCATAGGAAGGAATCATCATCAGCATCGTCAGTGCTGCGGTCAGGATCAGCAGAGAAAACCATGATTTACGGGTTCGTGCTGTTTTCATAGAACGCCTCCTTAAAATAAAGATCTGTTTCCCGGTGCCCTGGCAGGCCCGGAGTGCTTATAGCTGATTATACAAGTTATCTGATCATAAGGCAACCCGTTCCTTCCACAATGTCATCCTGTAACGACCCTGTAACGGCCTTTGCCTGTATCGTAACGGAAGTCCCTCAGCTTCGCGACTTCCCAAGATATGCCTCCTTGACTACCGGGTTTTCCGCAAGATCCTTACCGGCGCCGGACAGCGTGATCCGCCCGGTCTCCATGACGTAGCCCAGATCCGCAGCCTTCAGGGCCATGTTCGCATTCTGCTCGACAAGGAGAATCGTAAGTCCCATCTTGTTGATCTCCCGGATGATCTCGAACACTTCCTGCACGATGATCGGCGCGAGGCCGAGTGACGGCTCATCCATCATGATCATCTTCGGCCTGCTCATCAGCGCCCTCGCGATCGCAAGCATCTGCTGTTCTCCGCCGGACAGCGTACCGGCCGCCTGCCAGCTTCTCTCCTTCAGACGCGGGAACAGGGAATACACCCAGTCCAGATCTGACTGCAGATCATCCTTGCGAAGATACGCGCCCATCCGCAGGTTCTCATAAACCGAAAGGTTTACGAATACGCGGCGTCCTTCCGGGACAAGCGTGATACCGTTCTTGACGACCTGCTCCGTTCCCATGCCGATGATCTCATTGTTCTCAAACTGAATGGAGCCGCCGGCAGGCTTTTCCAGCGCGACGATCGAGCGAAGGGTAGAGCTCTTGCCCGCTCCGTTCGCGCCGATCAGCGTCACGATCTCATGCTCCGGAACATCAAAGCTGATGCCGCGCACCGCTTCGATTCCGCCGTAGGATACCTTCAGGTCCCGCACCTCCAGGAGGTTTCGTGAAGGGCCGTCTCCCTTTTTCCCCAGGTGATCCCAGGCAGCTGCAACACTTCCGACCTTGCCGACCGTATTGCCGGTCGACGCAGCCTGGCTTGTCTTCTTACTCATGTTTCCTGTATCCTCTGCTCACCACACCGTACTGTTTCCGGTCTCCCGCCATACAGCAGGTACGCGGTTCTCTTTCTTCCTGTTTCTGTTCCTGCCGCTGCACATCATCCGTGAAGCAGCAGGAGCTGTCACGATCAAAAACTGCTGCAGATCCTTACTCCTCCTGCACACCCAGATAAGCATCGATTACATGCTGGTTGGACTGTATCTCAGCCGGGGTGCCGGACGCGATCATGCGTCCGAAGTCCAGCACATAGATCCGGTCGGAGATCTCCATGACCAGATCCATGTGATGCTCGATGACGAACACGGTAAGGTCAAACTGATCCTTGATCTGGCGGATGAATCCCGACAGCTCCAGTGTTTCCTGCGGATTCATGCCTGCCGCGGGCTCATCGAGCAGCAGCAGCGTCGGTTCGGTAGCCAGCGCCCTGGCAATCTCCAGCCTCCTCTGCTTTCCATAGGGAAGGGAAGTCGCCAGGTCATCCTTGTTTTCCTCAAGGCCGACCAGCTTCAGAAGCTCCAGCGTCTTCTCACGGTTCGCCCTCTCCTCTGCCGCATTCAGGTGCAGCGTCGCTGTCAGAAAGTTCGCCTTCGAACGAAGATGGCGCGCGATCAGGACATTTTCAAAGACCGTCATCTTCCTGAACAGACGGATATTCTGAAATGTCCTGGCGATGCCGAGCTTCGTGATCCTGTCCGGCGTCTGGGAGATCACCTTATCATAAGTAAGCGCATTGTCCCCCTGATAGAGCTTCTTCATCTTCCCGCGGGGATGATTCTCCACGATCGGCCTGTCATTGTAATACACGACACCGTTCGTCGGCTCATACACGCCCGTAATCACGTTAAACGCGGTCGTCTTGCCTGCGCCGTTCGGCCCGATCAGGGCGACGATCTCGCCCTTGTTGACCTCCATCGAGAAATCATTGACCGCCACAACGCCGCCAAACTGCATCGTGATGTGCTCCAGGCGGAGCACATTCGCATCAGACTTACTCATTGGCGGATGCCTCCTTCCTCTTGCGCCTGAACAGCTTCATCAGGCCGGACAGGGAGAATTCATGATCGCCCATGATGCCCTGCCGCGCGAACAGGACGATCACCATGATCACGACAGAGAACACAACCTTCCTGAAGCCGGAGCGAAGCAGCGGAACCTGCCAGTCCCCAATCATCAGCGGAGAGTCCAGGAATCTCAGCCACCACTCAGAAGCCGCGTAGAACAGGAAGGTCGCAAGGACACTGCCTGTGACAGATCCAAGTCCGCCGATCACGACGATCAGAAGGATCTCATAGGTCATATTCGACTTGAAGGCCTGCGCCTGTATCGTCGTCTGGTACATCGCCAGAAGCGCGCCGCCCACTCCCGCGAAGAACGAGGAGATGCAGAAGCTCATGCGCTTGTGATGCGCGAGGTTGATGCCCATCGCCTCCGCCGCGACCTCATCGTCGCGGATCGCTTTGAAGGCACGCCCGAAGGAGGAATTGATCAGCAGGACGATCAGCGCGATGCAGATCGCCGATACGATAAACGGGAACATCAGGGTCGTGAAGCTCGGATATTTCCGGAGCATGTTCGAACCGTTGGTCAGCGGCCCGAGGGTGTCCCACTGGAAAAATGCGCGCATGATCTCGGCGAATCCGAGGGTCGCGATCGCGAGATAGTCGCTCTTGAGACGCAGCACCGGAAGGCCGATCAGCCATGCCATCAGCGCGCTCACCAGTCCCGCCGCGATCAGTCCCGCCCAGAACGGGATCGAGAACTGTACGATGCCGCCTTCAAAATACTGGTACACGCTCGCCCGGTCCGCGACCGGGATCGTCAGAATCGCGTAGGTATAGCCGCCGATCAGCATGAAGCCCGCCTGGCCCAGGGAGAAAAGCCCCGTGAAACCATTTAACAGGTTCATCGATACCGCGACCAGAGAATAGATGCAGCCCTTCTTCAGAACCGTCATGACGATACCCGTCTGAGGCAGCGTCCGGTCAAGCACCGCGACAAGAACAACCGCCGCAGCCAGAAGGACGAGCGCAAAGATCAGATCCTTTTTCTTATTCATCGCTCTCCTCCTTCCTCAGACCTTATCCGTTGCCGCTTCGCCGAACAGCCCGGTCGGCTTGAACAACAGCACTACGATCAGAAGCACAAAGGTAAATGCGTCTGAGAAGGTTGTCCAGCCCGCGCCTTTGATCAGGTTTTCGACGATTCCGATCAGCATGGCGCCGATGACCGCGCCGGGAATGGAGCCGATGCCGCCGAACACTGCCGCGACAAAGGCCTTCAGGCCCGGCATACCGCCCGAGGTCGGAATGACCGACGGATAATTCGTAAAGTACAGAATCGAGCCGACCGCCGCCAGGAAGGAACCGATGATAAATGTCATGGAGATGACACGGTTCACATTGATGCCCATGAGACGGCTGGTCTCAAAGTCCGTTGATACCGACCGCATCGCCATTCCGATCTTTGTGTGGTTGATCAGCTGGATCAGCAGCACTACGAGAACGATCATGAGGATCGGCGTCAGGACCGTAACCACCTTCGTCGTTGCCGAACCGATGGTGATAGTATTCGAAATAAACGGGATCGTCGGATAGACCTGCGCCAGTCCGCCCGTGATATACAGGGCAAGGTTCTGAAGCAGATACGATACGCCGATCGCGGAGATCATGACAGACATCCTGGGCGCATTGCGAAGGGGCCTGTAGGCTACCTTCTCGATCGCCATGCCGAGGATGACGGTGACAATGATCGTCAGCGGGATCGAGAGATACAGCGGCATCACCGTGCTCGCGTAGATCGTGACAAGTCCCGCTACCATAAAGATGTCGCCGTGGGCAAAGTTGATCAGGCGCAGGATGCCGTACACCATCGTGTAGCCGATCGCGATCAGGGCATACTGTCCGCCGACTGAGACGCCCGCCAGCAGATAAGGTAAGTTTTTCGACCAGAAATCCATGAATAATCCTTTTCCGCCGGTACGATGTGAACCATCCTGTCATACCGGTGCTTTGTAAATGAGCCCGGCCGGGGAAACGGATTCCCCGGCCAGGGATATAGCCTTAGGAGCTGTAACAGAATCACTTAAGGATGGGGTTCCAGAATAACTCCTGTGTTAATTCGTACAGATCCTTACTCCGGCCGGTGGCATAACCTGCGCCGCCGGCCGTTGCTGCCGATCTTACTCGCTGACACCCTGCGTCGCAACGAATTCCCACTCGCCGCTCTCGTTGTTTGCCTTCTTGACAACCGCCTCGGAACGAACCGCGTCGCCGTTCTCGCCAAACTCGATGTGGCCGGTTACGCCGTCATAGGTGGTGTCCGCAATCGCCGCCAGAACATCTGCCGGAGCGGTGGAGCCTGCGTTCTTGATGCACTCAAGCGCTACGAAGTATGCGTCGTAGCCCATAGCGGAAACAGCCGCGATGGTGTCGTCGCCGCCATTGTTCGCAAGCGCGGTGGAATCGCCGTTGATGTACTCCTTGATGCCCTTGTCGAAGTCCTCGTCCGCGCCTTCCTGATAGAAGGTTGTAACGAAGATCTCGATGTCCTTGCCCTCAGCCGCGCTCAGGATTACGTTGGAATCCCAGGTATCGCCTGCAAGAAGCGGAACCGTGACGCCCTGCGTGGAAGCGGCTTCGATGATCAGCTGGGCAGCCTCGGTGGAGGTCGGAGCCATGATAACGTCTACGCCTTCATTCTTCGCCGTGGTGATGTAGGATGTGAAGTCCGCTGTTTCGGGCGGGAATGTTTCCTCGATCACCTCTCCGCCGAGATCCTTGAATGCCGCGCTGAAGTAGTGGCCAAGGCCTGCGGAATAGTCATCGCCGAGCTTCGTCAGGACATATGCCTTCTTTGCGCTCAGTGCGTCATTCGCATAGTTCGCAAGGACTGTGCCCTGGAACGGATCCAGGAAGCAGATGCGATAGTAGTTGTCGTTTCCTTCTGTAACCTGCGGGTTGGTGCAGGTAACGCCGATCGCGCCGACTCCTGCGCTCTTGAAGATATCACCGGCCGCGATGGAAACCGCGCTGCCGTAGGAGCCAAGCACAACGCTCGCGCCTTCCGCTGCCGCCGTCGCCGCGGAGGTCGCCTTGTCGGTCGAAGATTCGTTGTCCACGATATTCAGGACGACGTCGTATTCCTTGCCGTCGATCTCAACGGTGGGCTGTACCTGGTTTGCGTACTGCATGCCAAGCACTTCCTGCTTGCCGCCTGCTCCGTTGTCGCCGGACGCCGGTTCGAAAACACCGATCGTTACGGAATCAGCCATTGCCATTCCGGACAGCGCCATAGTCAGAACGCATGTCGCAGCTGCCAGTTTTTTCATCATAAGATATCCCTCCTCTGTATCCCGGGCTTCCCCGGGCTTTTTGCCGCAGGCCTGCTGCCATGGTTTATCGCGGCACAGCCGCTGCGGCTTCCCTGAACGGTACATTTCGTAGTATATCACTTTAATGCATTAAAGGCAATGATGGTTTCCGTTCATCGGCTCATGACTTTTTCGAACTGTTACAGATCACACCCTGACCTGTAACGTATGCCCCGGCCTGCGGATGGCTTCCCCATCGCAAACCTGTAGCCCACTCCGGCTGAGCTCTTTGCCGACTGCGATCG
>CAJOQO010000280.1 GCA_905236545.1 uncultured Lachnospiraceae bacterium | reverse complement strand
GTGAGAGGGTTCACGAAAAGCCGCACCTCGAAGGTGAAAAACCGCGGTACATTTCTGGGAATCACGGAGAAGATCCCGTATCTGAAGCAGCTGGGCGTCACCGCGCTGATGCTGATGCCCTGCTATGAATTTGATGAAGTGCTGCCGGATACTTCACACAGCGGCTGGAGGCCGGAGGGACTGAGAGAGATGGTCGCGGGAGCGTCGCTTCCTCCGTCGGCCCTTGCTTCCCTTCCGCAGTCAGCGGCGGTCAGGACACAGCAGACCGAGCCTGAAGAATACCGCATCAATTACTGGGGCTTCGGTCCCGGATGGCTCTTTGCTCCCAAGCGCTCATACTGTGCGACGGACGCCCCCGCCGATGAATTCCGCACCATGGTCAGGCTGCTTCATGAGGCAGGCATCGAAGTGATCATGGAGATGAGCTGTCCGGAGGGAACGGATCCCGCGTATATGCAGGCCTGTCTTTTATGGTGGAGGGAGATCTACCATGTGGACGGTTTTCTCATGCTGGCCTCCCAGGATGATGTCAATGCTGTCGCCAAGAGTCCGGCGCTGAGCGATGTGAAGCTGCTCTCGGACTATTTCGACACACAGCGCATGTATCCGAAGGGACGCCCGTATCGGTTCCGTAACCTTGCGGAATATAATGTCGGCTTCCGCTATGACGCAAGACGTTTCCTGAAGGGGGATTCCGACTGCCTGCAGTCCTTTGTGGCCAGGTGCCGCTATAATCCGAAGGACGCCGGCGTCGTGAACGCGATCGCGGGCCATGACGGATTCACGCTTTTTGATCTCGTTTCGTACAATGACAAGCACAATGAGGCCAATGGTGAGAACAACCGGGATGGAGCGGCGAATGAGTATTCCTGGAACTGCGGCGTGGAAGGCGTGTCGAGGAAGCGCGAGATTATGCGCCTGCGCCTTCGTCAGATGAAAAATGCGCTCGCGCTGGTGATGCTCTCGCAGGGGACTCCGCTGATCTGTGCGGGAGATGAGATGCTCAACAGCCAGAACGGCAATACGAACCCGTACTGCATCGACAGTGAACTGACCTGGGTACAATGGGCCTCGACAAAGGACGCGGAACAGCTTCGGGAATACGTGATGGAACTGATCGCGTTTCGCAGGCAGCATCCGCTTCTTCACCAGAAGGTCGAACTGACCGGCTCAAGCCTGGGCGGTTTTTTCCCTGATTTTTCCTGCCATGGTTCCAATGCGTGGTTTGCCTCCTTTGACCAGCAGGAGCGCAGCGTCGGCATGATGTACTGCGCACAGGATCCTGACCGTGAGATGCTGTACCGGAAGGAGACACAGCGGCGGAAGGAGGACAGGAAGAAAAGAGGCGGCAGGAAGAGTCCGGAAAATGAGGTATATGCGGGAGACTCTTACCTGTATGTGGCGTACAATCTCCACTGGGAGAAGCGTCAGCTTGCCCTTCCCTATCTGCCTTCCGGAAGAGAGTGGCATGTCGTGATTGATACTTCGATCGACCGTTTCTCCCTCAGCGAGAAGCATCCGGAGACGATTCAGGGCGGTCATGATGACAGGGACGGGAAAGCGAAATGCGTGGAGCTTCCCGGGAGGTCGATCCGGGTATTGGTGGGATGAAGCCGCTGACAGGCTACTTCCCGGCGCTGCCGGTCATTGCGGCAATCATTGTGCCGGTACGGCAGCTGTGACAATCGTACAGGCGGCGCAGACGGTTCACGGTCTGTGAGGAAGGAACCGTGAACAGGAACTGCGGGGTTCTATAAAAAGAATGGCGGACGGATGAGAGAGGGAACGATACGGACAGCCAGGATCACGACGCCGGAGATCAGAACGCTCCGGATTCAGGATGCGAAGATGCGGGAAGCGGTGGTTATGGATCAAAACAAAGTGGTGCTGACCTATCATACGGAAACTCCCGGAAGATATGAAGGGCAGAGGTCGGACGGAAAGATCACGCTGAAAAAGGCGGCGGGTCATATGAAGACCGTTCTGCACCATAAGCTGCTCGTGGCGGAAGGGTGCTTTCAGGTAGGGCTGTACCGGCAGGGACTGCTCCATGACCTGTCCAAATTTGAGCCGACGGAACTGCTGAATGGATTCCGGTATTACCAGGGCGGCAGGCAGAGCCCGAACAATGGCGAACGGGTCATGAAGGGGGCTTCGGATGCGTGGATGCATCATAAAGGGCGCAACCTGCATCATTTTGAGTACTGGACAGATTATAATATTGAAGCAGCGAAGAAGGGAGATCATCCGGTACAGCCCGTACAGATGCCCCGGCGGTATGTGGCGGAGATGCTGATGGACCGGATCGCCGCGTCCAAAACGTATAGGAAGGAGAAGTATACCGACGCGTCGCCGCTTGAATACTATAAACGGGGGAAAGCGGGAGTGCTGATGCACCCGCAGACCGCCAGGGAGCTGGAGAAGATGCTCAGGATCCTTGCCGGAAAGGGAGAGAAGGCATGCTTCCGTTATGTGAGGGAGCGGTATCTGAAAGGCAGATAACAACTCTGAACCCGATTGCGCGGGTGCTGCGGATGAGGGGAGTGGATCCGGACCGCTTCAGCGGTTCAGCCGTACAGAGGTTTTTTTAAGACAGGAGAGTAATACAAGATGAACAAAGACCAGAAGGTGCTCTACAGCGGCATGCAGGCAACCGGTAATCTGACGCTGGGCAATTACCTCGGCGCCCTGAAAAACTGGGTCGGCCTGGCCGATGAGTATGAGTGCTATTACGGCGTTATGGATCTGCATTCCCTGACGGTACGCCAGAAGCCGGCAGAATTCCGCGCCCATGCCAGGGAACTGATGACGATCTATATCGCGGCGGGAATCGATCCTGAGAAAAATGTGCTGTATCTCCAGAGCAGCGTACCCTGCCATGCGGAGCTTGCGTGGATCCTGAACTGCTTTACGTATATGGGCGAGCTGCAGCGCATGACACAGTTCAAGGACAAGTCCGCAAGGCATGCGGATAATGTCAACGCGGGCCTTTTTACCTATCCGGTTCTGATGGCATCGGATATCCTGCTCTATCAGGCTGACGTAGTGCCGGTCGGGAAGGATCAGCTGCAGCACCTTGAGATCACCCGTGATATCGCGCAGCGTTTTAACAGCATTTACGGGGATGTGTTTACGGTTCCGGAGCCTTATGTCGGGAAGATCGGCGCCCGCGTCATGTCATTGCAGGATCCTTCGAAGAAGATGTCGAAGTCGGATGAGAATCCGAATGCCTCGATCTATCTGATGGATGATCCGGATACGATCCGAAGAAAATGCAGGCGTGCCATAACGGATTCCGAGGCGACGATCGCGTACCGCGATGAGCAGCCCGGGCTGAAGAACCTGTTTGACATTTACTGTGCCTGCACGGAGAAGACGCCGGATG
This sequence comes from uncultured Lachnospiraceae bacterium, assembly GCA_905236545.1. Lineage (GTDB taxonomy): Bacteria > Bacillota > Clostridia > Lachnospirales > Lachnospiraceae > Porcincola. The sequence goes on along the minus strand of CAJOQO010000280.1, from coordinate 4,703 downwards.
AAGCGGTAAGGGAATTCTCCGGGTGCGGATACGGGCAGGTCAAGGAGGCGGTTTCCGAGGCGGTGATCGGTATTCTGAAGCCGCTGCAGGACAGAGTCCGTGAGCTGCAGAAGGACAGGTCCTATCTTGACCAGGTCATGAAAACCAACGCGGAGCGGGCGCACGATACCGCGAACAGGACGCTCCGGAAGGTAAAGAAAAAGGTTGGACTGACAGACATCAGGTGAACCTGGGGCGGTGCGGCATTATCCGGCCGGAGGGGAGGACTGCATCCCGGCCTCCCTCAGATGCCCGACATAGCTTTGACCGAGACGGGAAAGCGCAACCCGCGTCTTCTGGATGTAGCCGATCGTCATACGGTCGTCGCTCTCGAGCGGGACGGCGACATAGTCGGAACCGTTCAGATCCTCCGTGATGATGCCGGAGCAAAGAGTAAACGCGTTCAGCCCGGTCATCAGGTTCAGCAGGGTCGCCCGGTCATCTGCCTTGATGATCTTCCTGTAATCGTAGGTGCTCAGCACCTCCTCGGCAAAGTAAAAGGCGTTGTAATCGCCCTGCTCAAAGGACAGGCAGGGATAGGGCTGCAGCTGCTCGATCGCGATCGACGCCCTTCCGGCGAGCGGATGCCTGCGGGAAAGATAGACAGAGATGCTGCAGTCAAAGAGCGGATGGAATTCCAGTCCGTATTCGTGAAAAATCTTCGTGAGGGCGTCCCGGTTAAAATCATTGAGATAGAGGACTCCGAGTTCGCTTTTCATATTGCGCACATGGTTCATGACCGTGTGCGTTTTTGTTTCATGGATCGCAAACTCATAGTTCTCCAGACCGAATTCATTTGCCGTCTGGATAAATGCCTTGACGGCGAAGGAGTAGTGCTGCGTGGAGACGGAAAATCTTGTCTTGCGCTTGGTTCTGTCGATGAACCTTTCCTCGAGCATTCCATACTGGGCGATGATCTGTCTCGCGTATCCGAGGAATTCCTCCCCGTCCTGCGTGATGGAGATCCCGCGGTTGGAGCGCAGAAAGAGGGTCAGCCCCAGCTCCTTCTCCAGTTCACGGACCGTGCCGGACAGAGACGGCTGGGTGATGTAAAGCCGGTGGGCGGCCTCGTTCATGCTGCCGCAGTCCGCAACGGTGACTGCATATTTCATCTGCTGAAGCGTCATGTGGCGTACCTCCCTTCCCTTTTCTTCCGCAATGCTTCTGCCTGCGCGGCCTGCATTACAGCAGCGTGCGGATATCCGCCGGCAGCGGGGCTTCAAACTTCAACGGCTCCAGAGTGACCGGATGCGTGAATTCCAGCCGGAAGGAATGCAGCGCCTGTCTGTTGAGAAGGACATTCTCCCGGTCTCCGTACATCGTATCCCCCGCGACCGGATGGCCGATATATGCCATATGTACGCGGATCTGATGGGTCCGGCCGGTCTCCAGGACAACAGAAAGCAGCGTTGTGTCAGGATCCTTCCGCCAGGAGAGCGGGGTATAGTGCGTTACCGCCCTCTGACCGCCTTCCTCCTCCACACACCGTTCAACCAGAGAGGCCGTACGCCGTCTGATCGGCGCATCGATGGTTCCGGGATCATCGATCCGGCCATGGACGACTGCGTAATAGGTCCGGTGGATCCGGCGCTCCTTCATCTGTTCGTACAGAATGGCGGAGCTTGCCATATTCCTGGCGATGATCACAAGCCCGCTGGTGTTTTTGTCCAGGCGGTTCACACACCGATAGACAAAGGGGATCCCCTGCGCCGCATAATACGCGGCGACTCCGTTGCCCAGCGTGTACTCGTAATGTCCGATGGAGGGCTGAATCGGAAGAAACGGAGGTTTGTTGATGATCAGTAGATCCTCATCCTCATATACGATATCGAGCTCCATGGGGTTGGGGACAATCGTTTCGGATGGAACCTCATCGGTAAAAATGACCTGGAGGACATCTCCCTTTCGGACGGGATGATTGGTAAAAACGCTTCTTCCATTCAGAAGAAGCGTGTCCTCGTGATGCCGCAGGTATGTCAGGAGATGGCGGGAGAAGCTGCGCGAACGAAGAAACTCAGCACAGGTGGCAGGCCGGCCGGAGGTGAAAAGATCCTCCTCGATGCTGTATGCAATCTGCCTTCTCATGCGCCTGCTTCCTTCCGTTTGCTTCTTTGCGTTTTTTCTTCCGTCTTTACAACAAAGGCGCCGTGCACAGATGTGACACGGACGCCTGTTAAGGATCCTGGAAAGCACTGTTCGATCATAACCGGTGCACCCTGTCCGGCATTACACAAGGGCGCCTGTACTCTTGACGATCTTTTCGCATTCCTCAAGGTACTGCCGGGTAAGAACGCGCAGCCTGTTGGACAGATGCTTGAGGATCATGTCGACCTTGAGCGGATTCTTCTCAAAGAGCTCACGGAAGTCCTGCGGATAAATGATCTCAACGGTCGTATTGTCATCAAGAGCTACCGCGGTTGCACTGCGCGGCTGACCGGAGATCATCCCCATCTCTCCAAAGAAATTGTCTGCACCGAGGACAGTCAGCTCTACCTGATCCGGTGTTCCGAAATTGGAATAGATACCGACGCGGCCCCAGTGAATATCATACATGCAGTCAACCAGATCGCCTTCACGGCAGATAACGGTGCCTTTCTGATAAGAGACAACATTCTTCGCGAATCCATCGGAATGTTTTTTGTTCGCAGCCTCCTCGCGGAGGATCTCGGCGCTGGGTTTGGTCGTGCTGCCCGGACGCACCTTGTAGTAGTAGTTGTATTTCTTGAGATCAAGGAGGAAGTCATCATCCTGATCCTGATCATCGAGATGAAGCTTCGCGGCAACTTCCTTTACATGGTCATATTCCTTTGTCAGGCCGCGAAGACGGGAACTCAATACGATCATAAGGCCGGAGATGCTGTCCGGATCCTCTGCAAAATAGTCATTCAGCTCCAGTGTGGAGATCTCGAGGACACGGGTTCCGTTTTCAAGCACCCTGGCTGTGCCGGTACGGGGAGCGGCATCGATCACTGCCATCTCGCCGAAGAATTCCCCTTTCTTTATCTCTGCCAGCTTAACATCCTCTGACCCGTCATAATTCGCGAAGATGCCGACAGATCCGTCCAGAACCTTGTAGAATGCTTTTGCTTCATCCCCCTGCCGGAAGATAATATCATCTTTTTTGAATACTTTTTCCGCCATAAGTCTGCTCCTTTTTCAAACGGGTGACAGGTAACCAAGATTCCAGAAAATTATACCATATGGAAGGGAACAGAACAAATATAAAAATGATGGATCCGTCAGATAAGCAGGCTTCCTGAAAATAGCAGGCCATACTGCTTGCGGCTGCATTTACAGGGAAGGCCGGATTTGATAAGATGGGAAAGGCAGAGAAACATTTGGCAGGGAAGCTGTGAAGATGAGGAACAGCTCAGAAAGGGCTCTGAACATGAGTAAAAAATATGTCGCGTATATCGGAACCTATACACATGGAAGCAGCATCGGGATTCATATCTATGATATGGACAATGAAACGCGGACGCTGAAGGAACGGGATGTGGTGCCGGTGCACAATTCTTCTTACCTGACCAGGTCCAGAAGCGGCGAGTACCTGTATTCCATCGCAGATGAAGGCGTTGAGGTTCTGAAGATCGAAAAGAACGGAGATCTGACCGCGATCAATAAAGTGAATATCGACGGGATGCGGGGCTGCTATCTCTCGACGGATGTGTCCGGAAAGTTTCTCTTTGTCGGCGGTTATCATGACGGGAAGGTGACTGTGGTGCATACGCACAGGGACGGCCGTCTCGGGTCTGTTATGGACGGGGTGTTCCATCAGGGAATCGGGTCTGTCGCGGAGCGTAATTTCCGTCCGCATGTAAGCTGCGTGATCCCGACTCCGGACGATAAATACCTGTGCGCGGTCGACAATGGCGTGGATCAGGTGAAGATCTATAAGGTGACACCTTCGACAGGCAAGCTTCATCTGTACAGCATTCTCCGCCTTCCGCTTGAATCGGCTCCCAGGCTGATGGTGTTCTCCAGGGATGGAAGGTTTGCCTACATCAACTGCGAGATGACCAACAATATCTATGTATATCGATATGATGGCGGGGGGAAAGAGCCTGAATTTGAAAAGATCCAGGTTATTCAGAGCATGTACGATGACAAGGACGTATCCTCCGCCAGCTGCGCGCTGAAGCTGTCTCCGAGCGGAAAGTATCTTTACTGTTCGAGCGCGGGCGAGAATTCCGTCGGGATCTTCAGGATCGATCCTGAGACGGGGATGCTGACAAAGATCCTGATTCTTCCGATCAGCGGAGGCTATCCGAAGGATATCGATGTCTTTCCGGATGAGAAGACGATGATTGTCCTTTGCCATGAATCCGGATACATGCGTTTCTTTACGATTGATTACGAGAAAGGGACGCTGGTGATGAAGGGGAAGCAGCAGTATGTGGAGACCCCGAACTGTATCCTGATCTCTGAGGTGGAGGAGTGAAAAAGCCGGCAGGCGGGACAGGCGGATCAAAGCTGTGTTTTCCTGCCTCTTAAGGATCGTGGTTGAAAGGCGGAGAATTTCGTTTACCGGGCGAAGTTCTCCGCTTTTTCTGTCAGCCACAGGGGTTCTGATCCAGGCCGCCCCTGATCACCAGTCGGCAGCCACAGGGGTTCCTTCGCTCCGACCCCCGAAAGTCTGCCGCTCAGGAACCCCTGTGGCCGTC
>CAJOQO010000279.1 GCA_905236545.1 uncultured Lachnospiraceae bacterium | reverse complement strand
GTTTCCTTGATACGGTCCGTGGTCGGTCTCGTTCCCTTTCCGCGGACTGTCCTGAGAGGCAGACTCCTCGCGCTGCCCGCGATCACCCTCATGTCAGTCCTCCACGCGGATCGTCTCACGCCAGTTCAGATCCCCGTGCTCCAGTCCGAGAACCATGGACTCGGCGGTAGCGATATTCGTCGCGATCGGAATGTTATAACGGTCGCACTCTCTTGTGATATCCACTATGTCAGGCTCATTCGGACTGCTCATCAGAGGATTGTAGAAATAGATCACCAGATCCATATAATTGCGCTGGATCATGTCGATGAACTGTTTCTCTCCGCCGACAGCTCCGGACAGAAACTTATGAACCTTAAGGTTCGTAGCCTGTTCTATCCTGAGGCCGGTCATCTCCGTTGCATACAGTTCATGTTTCGCAAGGATATATTTATATGCCACGCAGAAGTTCTCAATCAGGTCCTTTCTGCTGCTTGCTGCCAGAAATCCAATCTTCATATCCTTATCACCATCCTCTCTGTCGCCGCGGATCTGTCCGATCTGCCGCCGCCAATCTGCCTGGCCTTTCGCCATCAGTCTGCTGCCGATCTGCCTGACCTTTCGCCATCAGTCTGTCCTGCTCCGGCCTTCAATGCTCATGAAGAATCGTGATATCGAAATGGGAGGTCCGCATCAGGGCGTCTACCTGCCGCGCGTCCGGAATCACCAGGCTGAAGGAGCTCGCCGCTCCGGCGCACATCCCCTGCCGGAATGCCTTTTCATAATCTCCATCCGATCCGAGATACCCGGCAATGAATCCTGCAACCATGGAATCTCCGGCGCCGACGGTGCTTACCACATTTCCCTTGAGCGCATCCGAGCTGTAGACCGTTCCGTCCGCGGAAAGGAGCACAGCCCCGTCGCCTCCCATGCTGACAAGCACGTTCCTGGCCCCCATCTCCTGGAGCCTGCGGGCATACGGCAGCGCTTCTTCACGGCTGTTGATCCTGACCCCGAAGATCTCTCCCAGTTCGTCCCGGTTCGGCTTGATCAGCCAGGGATGATATTTCAGCGTTCCCGTCAGCAGATCCTTTTCCGCGTCAACCACGACATTCAGGTTCCTTCCGTGCAGAAACTGCAGCACCTGCTCATACATCGTGGAAGGAAGGATATCCGGAATGTGCCCCGCAAGAACGAGATAATCCCCGTCGACCAGGCAGCGCAGCCTTGCGTAAAGGATTCCGATATCCTCATCCGTTATCTGCGGTCCCTGTCCGTTGATCGCCGTCTCCGTATCAGAAACGATCTTCATATTGACACGGCTCATCCCCTGTTCCACATTGATGAAGTTATTCTGTACGCCGATCCCGTGGAGCTGACGCTTAATCTCCGCTCCCGTGAATCCCGCGATGAATCCGAGCGCGGTATTCTCATAGCCGAAGCTCTTCAGTGCGATGGATACATTGACACCTTTTCCACCCGGATACACATGCTCGGAAGTGGTTCTGTTGATGATCCCTGTACGGAAATGATCAACTCCGACAACAAAGTCAAGTGTCGGGCTGAATGTTACTGTATATATCACGATAAATGCTCCTTTAGGCTTCTTTGCGGCTCTCCTGACGGATCCCGTTCATCCCGGCAAAGCTGAATTGCGCGCACCATTCCATACCTTCACTATAGAGGAACAAAACAAAGCGTGTCAAGTTCTCCCTTTTCTTTTGTAGGTACAGAAGCGGTAGGTCAGGTCGAAGAAAACCTGTTCCTCACTCTCTCGAACCTTCTCCCACGCGCTGTCGTTATCCAGATCCGGTAAAAATGCATCCGCGTCGTAGATATGGTCGATACGGGTGATCAGAGCGGTATCACAGTAAGGAAGGAACAGGCGGTAGATCATGGCGCCTCCGATACAGAACACCTCCTCCGGATTCATTCCGCGAACCAGATCCAGCGCCTCGCACACTCCCGGCACGGCGGTCACACCCTCCACCCTGAAGTCAGGCTGCTTTGTCAGGACGATATTGCGCCGGTTCTTCAGCGGCCTGCCGCCCGGAAAGCTCTCAAGAGTTTTTCTTCCCATGATCACGGTATGGCCGGATGTGACAGACTGGAAATATTTCATATCGGCCGGAATCGATACGAGAAGCTTTCCGTCCTTCCCGATCCCCCAGCGCTGATCCGCCGCTGCAATCAACCGCATGTTTTCTCCTCCTCCCTGAGTGCGCTTTTCAGATGTCTGACTGACCGGCGTCTTTCGGGACGCCATTCTTTGTCTCCCTGCAGCTGCTTTTCCTGCAGATGCCCGGCTGACCGGCATTCTGCGGGGCGTCCTGTTCTGTTCCCCTCAGATCGCGACCGGAATATTCCGGATCTGTTCATGTGTCTCATAGTTCTCGCAGTGCAGGCTGTCCGTGGTAAAATCATAGAAATCAGTGACTTCGGGATCCAGCCAGACTCTGGGCGCCTTCAGGGGCTCACGTGAGATCAGTTCTCTGACCAGCGGAATATGTCTGTCATAGATATGCGCATCCGCAATCATATGTACCAGCTCTCCAGGCACCATGGAGCTGACCTGCGCCAGCATCATCAGGAGGATCGCATACTGGGCCACGTTCCAGTTATTTGCCGTCAGGACATCATTGGATCTCTGATTCAGAACCGCGTTCAGAACCAGCCGCTCTTCCATTTCGCCCGCTTCTCCGCCCGCATCGCACATCGCGGCCATTGCGGCAGGGCTGTCCGGCGCGGGGCAGACCTTTTCCCGGGTCACATTGAAGGTCATGCTGTACGCGCACGGATACAGATTCATCTCATGCAGGTCCTGGTGAACATAGAGATTCGTCATGATCCGGCGGCTGTAAGGGTTATTCTTCAGGTCATACAGCACGCGGTCTGTCTGATCGAACATGCCTTCCCTGTAGATATGCTTCACCCCCATCTGGTATCCGTAAGCTTTGCCGATGCTTCCGTCCGCATCCGCCCACTCATCCCAGATATGGGGCTTGAGATCATGGATATTGCATGACTTGCGCTGCCAGATCCACAGGATCTCATCCATCGCGCTCTTCAGGGCGGTTCTCCGGAGGGTCAGCGCAGGGAATTCCTTCCTCAGGTCATACCGGTTGCAGATTCCGAACCGCTTGATCGTATACGCCGGCGTTCCGTCCGGCCAGTGCGGCCTCACCTTCTGTCCTTCCGTGCTTGTCCCGTTTTCCAGAATATCATTACACAGATCGATAAAGATATGGTCTGCCAGGCTCATCCTGCTCTCCTCCTTTCCCGGCTTGCCGCTCACATCCCATCCGGCTGCATGCACCGGAGCGCAGCGTCTTTCATGTCAGAAGCCTTGCCGGCACAGTCTCTCCCGCACATCCCGGCTGCATGCACCGGCGTGCGGCGTCTTTCATGTCAGAAGCCTTGCCAGCGCGGTCTCTCCCGCACATCCCGCCGCATTGAAGAGGAACAGGATATCCGTATAGGAATGGGTCGAGATCAGTTCCTTTATGCTGGCGTTGTAATACCTCGGATCCACCAGATCCACCTCATCAAAGAAAGCACAGGCAAAGGGCGCAAAGCAGTGGGCATAGGAATCCTTCACGATCAGAAGCCGCCTCCCGGTGGAAGAATCCGGCATGACGGTCTCGATCAGGCCATGGTTTCCCCCGTAGAAGTAAGCGTATTGATCCTTTGTATCCAGAAATGATTTCTGGTACATCGTGTTGCGGATATCGTCTGACTGATTATAGATCAGATAATAATCAAAGGGAGTAACCGGGTCCCAGCGCTCGATGGAATCCTCCCGTCCCCTGATCCCGAGCTTCGAGGAGATCGTCCCCTCAAAGGAATCGGTCACCACCTCTTTCTGATACCGGGATTCATCGGTCTGTCCGATCCCCTTCTCCGCGGCCCAGGCGGCAAACACATCAAAGGCGGCTCCTGTCGTCCAGTGATGATCCGTCCGGTAATAGAGCTGTTTTGACGCGTCTTCTTCATGGCTCTTCCGGAGCACGGAAGAAGCATCGAACCACACGCCTTCAGGAACCGCGTCCCGGATCCGGCTGAGGTAGTCCTCCTCATCATAAGGATCCGCGAACGCAGGAAGATGATCCCGGAGGATGTCTACCGCGTTCGGAACCACCATGCAGGTCAGGTGCTCCGCGCCGTATGTTTCAGTCAGATTGTTGAAAAATGCGCCGATACGCGTCACATTCTGACCGGCGCATTCTTCCCGGAAGACGCCGCTGTGCTTTTCAATCAGATAACTGTCCTTCGCGAAATAGACGTCATTGATCTCCTGCTTCAGCGCTGCCCTCTCGATGCCGGTTCTGAGGGTGATCCACTCATCCCGGAGAATAAACTGGTCGCTGAGATAGCTTTCATATGCTTTCGCGAAGCTGCCTGAGATCAGCGGCTGCCACGACACAGCCGGCCGTGTCTCCAGCGGCCGGTTTTCCGCCTCGCTTCTGGCTCTTTGCGGCCGAAGAATATTGGCGACGGTAAACCCGAAAACCAGGAGCAGAAAGATGGTATTCAGATAGACAGACTGATGCTTTTTCATTGGATGAACTACCTCTGTTACGGTTCCCGGCCAGGGTGTGACCGGAAGCATGGCAGGAGCACAGCAGGATGCCGCCTCAGAACCTGAAATACAGGAACGGGTTGTAGGATGCACTGACCAGATACGCGACGCTGGCAATAAAGAGAAGGACCACATAGGCGCCTCTCAGAATAAGAGGAACCGCAGATTTCTCAGAGCATCTGCCCAGCAGCTTTCCGGCGAGGGCCGCCGGCAGAGCGGTGCTTCCCAGGATCAGGATGATCAGCATCACAGCGTTGGAATACAGCTGATAGATGGATCCGTTGTCAAGGAATCTTCCCCCGCCGCCGAACATGGCCCCCAGGTAACCCATCCCGCCCGGGATCTCATTGTAGGAGAAGATAAACCATCCGATCATCACGATGATCATACAATAAACATGCTGCAGTGCGGAAGGGATCCTTTCGAGATACTTTCCGTAAAAAAGCTTCTCCATCAGCAGGATCACACCGTAGTACAGTCCCCATATCATGAAGTTCCAGTCAGCGCCATGCCAGATACCGGTCAGGAGCCACACGGCCATGGTACTGCGGATCAGCCCGATCGTGCCTGCCCTGCTGCCGCCGAGCGGAATATAGACATACTCCCTGAACCAGGTTCCGAGAGAGATATGCCATTTTCTCCAGAACTGCGAAGCACTCCTCGACTCGTACGGATGGTCAAAGTTTTCCAGAAACCGGAAGCCGAACATATGGCCAAGACCGATCGCCATATCAGAGTATCCGGAGAAGTCAAAATAGATCTGAAAGGTATACGCCGCGATTCCGATCCATGCAGTCAGCACAGGCAGATTTCCCGGATCCATAATGCGGATCTGATCCCACAGAAGGCCGGCGTTGTTGGCCAAAAGGACTTTTTTTCCAAGTCCTGACATAAACCGCATCACGCCCTGGGCGAATTCATCCGAGGACTCGCGCCTTTGGCGAAGCTGCCGGTCAATCGTCTTGTACTGGACGATCGGCCCGGCGATCAGCTGCGGAAACATGGTTACATAGGCACCGTAGGAGATGATGTTTTTCTGTACACCGGCATTGCCCCGGTAAACATCGATGATATAGGAAATCGTCTGAAAGGTATAAAAGCTGATCCCGATCGGAAGCGCCAGCTCAAGCAGCGGAATATCGCTGTGGGTTATCTGGTTGACCGTGCGCAGAACAAAGTCGGCGTACTTGAAGAATCCGAGCAGGGACAATCCGGCGGCAACGGAAACGGCAAGGCTGATCTTTGCCGCCCGCCTCCGTCCGAGACGCAAAAAACGGTCGACCATAAGACCTCCTGTCCAGGAGATCAGGATCGACACGATCATCAGAATCACATATACCGGTTCCCCCCAGGCATAGAAAACCAGGCTGACGAGCAGCAGGACCAGGTTTCGAAGCGGCCTCGGCGCTGCAAAGTACAGGATCAGCACCAGCGGGAGGAATCGAAACAGAAACAGCAGACTGCTGAATACCATAATCTATTGTCCTCATCCACGGTTTCCGTCCGTGGTTATGGTTCACGGTTCCTTCCCCGCAGACCGTGAACGACATATAAAAATCACTTTACAATGAACCTGATTATTATATAATAATGAGGTATTGCATTCAACCGCAAGTTTGCGGCCTGCTTGCAGAAAAATCAAAGCTTCATCCGTCATTTTCTCCTTCGGATGCAGCGCAAAGGAGACGGATCCGCATGGAACATACAGACTCCGGAATACCGGATGAACTGGCTCAGAATACTGATTCCTCCAAGTCAGCATCAGACCGGGGTGCTTCCTCACGCACCCGCCGGAGAACACGCCGGCGCAAGGCAGATGCAGGGAGATACATGATCGCAAGGCTGCTTGGCCTTGTCTGTCTGGTTCTTGTCGTATTTGAAGGAAATGTCATATACCGGCTGTTCTCCCACCGTGTCGGCACGAGCGTGGAGATCATGAATTCAAAGAATGAAGCGCAGACGGAAGGGATTCTCCAGAATTCCGCCGATTCCGATCCTGCTGTTTCAACCATGGAGTCCTCACCGTCCACTGGCAGCAATCCCGCTGTCGCGGCACTTGCCGGCGGTGATCTTATTGAGGATGCGGAAGATCCCTCTCCGGCGCCTTCCGACCAGTCCGCCGCTGAGGCGCCCGCTGTTTCCCAGGTACAGACACAGCCCTCTGAAGCGATCAACAGCGACAAGGTTGTTCCTCTCCGCGAGACCGCGGTGGACGACTCCTTCTTCCGCAATTCAGTCTTTATCGGCGACTCCAGGATGGAGGGCTTCCGGAACGCCTCCGGCATCACCGAGGGAACCTTCCTGACCGGTGTAGGTCTGGCGGTCAATGACATGGACAAGCAGATCATTTCCACCGCGAATGGAAATATCTCTGTGTACCAGGGACTCAGCGGCACCCAGTATGACCGGATCTATCTGATGCTCGGAGCCAATGACCTCGGTTACTATCCATGGGAAGACTTCCCTCCGACCTTTGAAGCCGTACTGAAGAAGTTCCATGAGCTGCAGCCCGGCGCCATTATCTATGTTTGTTCGGTCATCTATGTGGATGAATCCAAGATCGCCGCCGGTTTCGAGTATGACAACAATGATAATGTCCGTACGATCAACGGGTATCTCCTGGACGCATGTGAAAAACTCTGGTACAGCTATTATCTGAACCTGAACGAGATCTTTTCTGACGGATACGGAGAACTGATCTCCGATGCCTCTCCCGACGGGATCCATCTTTATCCGAAGTATCTGGAGATGATGCTTGATTATCTGAGGACGCATTATCTCACTGATGAAGAATTTGCCGCTGAGGCCGCGGCTCATCCGGAAGACAGCGCGATTCAGTCCTCTTCCGCAAAGGAGGATCCGGACGATTCCAGGGATACGCAGCTCGATGCCTCCGACAGCCCGTCAGACGCTTCCGGCGGCAAGGACGAATCTTCGTCGGATCTGATCGAAGAAGGAGATGTAAGCGCAAACTGAGGAATCATAGTTACTAAAAAATGTAATGATTCAGCACCCCCTGGAAGAGCACGAAGTGTTCTGAGCAATGGGGGTGCTGAATCATTTCGAAAAAAGAACCTGCCCGATGGCAGGTTCTTTTTCTTCTTTT
>CAJOQO010000278.1 GCA_905236545.1 uncultured Lachnospiraceae bacterium | reverse complement strand
CGTATTGTGAAGCAAGAACCGTTTCTGTAACGGAACATTACTGAGGATGGAGGACGGGCCTGCGATGACCTGTCAGAGAGGAGTGGGAAGATGAGTGATCTGATGAGACTGATTCCATACAGGCAGCTTCTGAACTGGTCTGTCTGTGAGTGGGAAAGAGAGGGAAGCATCTTTGGAGTATCAAAGCTTCTGAAGAGAAGCGGCAGGCGTTATCCGATCTTTGACGGTTCGATCGGAACCCTGTTCGGACCTGCCGCTGGCCCGAATACGCAGCTTGCGCAGAATCTGGTTGCCGCTTACCTTGCCGGCTCGTCCTGGTTTGAGCTGAAGACGGTGCAGAAGATGGATGGACGGGAGCTGGCAGCCTGTGTGCCGAAACCCTGCATCGCGGCAGAGGATGAGTGCTATAACTGTGAATGGTCTACCGAGCTGGAGGTCGGCCAGGCGTATGAGGAATATGTGAAGGCATGGGTTCTGATCCATATTCTCGCCACGGAGCTCGGGCTGGGATCTCCGGATGATATCGTCTTCAACATGTCGGTCGGCTATGATCTGGACGGCATTAAGACTCCGAAGCTTCAGAAGTTCCTCGATGAGATGATCGAGGCAAAGGAGAATCCGGTATTCTGTGACTGCATCAACGCATCCCTTGAGGCGGTGGAAAAGGGACTGCTTAAGAAGGTGACGAAAGAGGATATCCTGAAGATCCCGTCACAGATTTCCAACTCCGTCACGGAATCGACCCTGCACGGATGTCCTCCGGAGGAGATCGAGGCGATTGCTTCCTACCTGATGAAGGAGAAGCATCTGAACACTTATGTGAAATGCAACCCGACGCTGCTTGGATATGATTTTGCCAGAAAGACGCTGGATGGCCTTGGCTTCGACTATATCGCATTTGATGACCATCATTTTACGACTGACCTGCAGTGGGCGGACGCGGTTCCCATGTTCGAGCGCCTGACCGCGCTCGCGAAGAGCCTCGGCCTTTCCATCGGGATCAAGCTGACCAACACCTTCCCGGTGGATGTGAAGGCCGGAGAGCTGCCGAGCGAGGAGATGTACATGTCCGGGCGCAGCCTCTATCCGCTGACGATCCAGCTGGTTTCCAGGATCGCGAAGCAGTTTGACGGGAAGCTGCGCATCTCCTATTCGGGCGGCGCCGATTATTTCAATATCAGGGATCTTGTCACGGCGGGCGTGTGGCCGGTCACTATGGCGACCACGCTGCTGAAACCGGGCGGATATCAGAGGCTTTACCAGATCGGGACGCTCCTGGAGGATATTCCGGATGGAGCGTGGACCGGGGTGGATACGGAAAAGGTCAGTGCCCTTGCTGAGGAGGCGCTTGTCAGGGAGAAAAACCGTAAGAGCATCAAGCCGCTTCCTTCCCGCAAGAAGGAGGAAAGCCTTCCGCTGATGGACTGCTTCGACGCGCCGTGCTCCGGCGGATGCCCGATCCATCAGGATATTCCGGCCTATCTGCGCGCGATGGAGGAGGGGCGGAGCGCGGACGCGCTCAGGATTATCCTTGAGAAAAATGCGCTTCCATTCATCACCGGAACGATCTGCCCGCATACCTGCGCGGACCGCTGCATGCGCAATCACTATGAAGAGAGCGTACGCATCCGTGAAGTAAAGCTGGAGGCAGCGAAGAGTGCCGCGGCCGATCTCCTGGCCGGGGACAATGTACCGGCATCCCGGAAGGGTTCGGGAAAGACGGCCATCGTCGGCGGCGGCCCGGCGGGCCTTGCCGCAGCCAGCTTCCTGTCGCGTGCCGGCGTTCCGGTTACCGTCTTCGAAAAGGAAGACACCCTGGGAGGTGTTGTCCGCAGGGCGATTCCGCAGTTCAGAATCGATGACAGCGCGATCGACCGGGATATCGAGCTCTGCGCAAGGTATGGAGCGCAGTTCCGGACGGGCTGCGAGATAACGGATCTTGCTTCTTTGCGGAAAGAGGGGTACACGGATATCATTCTGGCCATCGGCGCCTGGAAGCATGGAAGGAACGCCCTTTCCTATGGAGAGTCGCTGGATGCGCTGGATTTCCTGACAAAGGTCAAAAAGGATGAATCCCTCGTCAGCCTCGGGGAAAAGGTAGTCGTGATCGGTGCCGGCAATACCGCGATGGATGTCTCCCGGGCAGCCCTGCGGGTCAGGGGAGTGAAAGAGGTCAGCCTGGTATACAGAAGAACCAGAAGGTATATGCCTGCGGATGAGGAAGAACTGCTGGATGCGATTCGCGACGGAGTTGCCTTCCGTGAGCTGCTCGCTCCGATCGGCTGGAAAGACGGCCGGCTGGAATGCAGCGTGATGACACTCGGCGAGCCGGATGAGGGAGGACGCAGAAGTCCTGTCGATACCGGAGAGAAGATCTTTATCGACTGTGACAGCGTGATAACGGCGGTCGGAGAGAGAGTCGATTACAGCCTGCTTGAGGGAGCCGGCGCGGCATTTGACGAAAAAGGACGTCCCGTAACGGATGAGAACAACAGGACCAGCGTGGAAGGGGTCTATCTCATTGGCGACTGCAGGAGAGGCCCGGCAACCGTCGTGAAAGGAATCGCCGACGCAATGACCGCCGCCTCCGCCATCGCAGGAATCACGTTTGACGCTTATGAGAAGGAAAATGGCGCGGATGACGTGGCAAAATGCAAAGAGAGGAAGGGCGTTCTTTCCGAGGGAGGGCAGCTGCCCGAGAAGCGGTGCCTTGGCTGCGCGACGGTCTGCGAGGTCTGTACGGACGTCTGCCCGAACCGCGCGAACATCGCGATCCGGGTTCCGGGACTGGAGAAGGAACAGATCCTTCACGTGGACGGAATGTGCAATGAGTGCGGAAACTGCGCGGTGTTCTGCCCGTATTCGGGAAGGCCGTACCGCGATAAGCTGACCCTGTTCTGGAGTGAGGAGGATATGGAGAATTCCGGGAACACGGGATTCCTGGTTCTCGGCGGAACGAAGGTCAGGCTCCGCTTCGCTGAGAAGACGCAGACCGTGGATGTCTCGGATGAGGGATGCGGACTTCACGAACCGCTGCGCCTGCTGATCCTTGCGGTGATCCGTGAGTACAGCTGGCTGATCGGACAGTCTTGACAAGTCTGAACAAACTGTTATATTAAAATCAGACAAAAAGTTTGACTGTATAACATGATGTAAGCATCGCATCGCATCGCATTGCATTGCATTGCATTGCATTGTGTCATTGTCGGGAAGGAGTACCTATGATGCAGTTGGATTACAGTAAGATCAGGGAGGCGGCGGAAGGCTATAAAAAGGATATGACCGCATTTCTTCGCGCGATGATCTCATATCCGAGTGAGAGCTGTGAGGAAAAGGATGTTGTCATGTGCATCAAGGCCGAGATGGAAAAGGTCGGATTCGACAAGGTTGAGATCGACGGTCTGGGCAATGTCATCGGCTGGGCAGGAAAGAACGGCGATATCGGAGACGACAGGAAGATCATCGCCATTGACGGGCACATCGATACGGTCGGCATCGGAAACCGGGAAAACTGGACGGCGGATCCTTATGAAGGCTGGGAAGACGACGATGTGATCTATGGACGGGGCGGATCGGACCAGGAGGGCGGAACCGCTTCCGCGGTCTATGCCGTCAAGATTATGAAGGAGATGGATCTGATTCCGGAAGGCTATAAGATCATGGTGGTCGGATCCGTCATGGAGGAAGACTGCGACGGCCTGTGCTGGCAGTATATTGTCAACAAGGATAAGATCCGTCCGGAGTTTGTGATCTCGACAGAGCCGACAGACGGAGGAATCTATCGCGGACACAGAGGACGCATGGAGATCCGGGTGGATGTTCACGGAGTGTCATGCCACGGGAGCGCGCCGGAGCGTGGCGACAACGCGATCTATAAGATGGCTGACATCATCAATGACGTGAGGGCCCTGAACAATAACGGCTGCTCTGACTCCACACAGATCAAGGGGCTCGTGAAGATGCTCGATCCGAAGTATAATCCGGAGCACTATGAGGATGCCAGATTCCTGGGCAGGGGCACCTGTACGGTATCCCAGATCTTTTATACCTCACCGAGCCGCTGCGCGGTGGCTGACTCCTGCGCGATTTCGATCGACCGCCGCATGACGGCGGGAGAGACCTGGGACAGCTGCCTGAAGGAGATCGAGGAGCTTCCTGCCGTCAGGAAGTACAAAGATGACGTGAAAGTCTCCATGTATATGTATTCCCGGCCGGCATGGACCGGAGAGGTATATGAGACGGAAGCCTATTTCCCGACCTGGATCAACAAGGAGACGGCGGCGCATGTAAAGTGTCTGACCGATGCGCATAAGGCGCTGTACGGAGACCGGAGGATGGGTCCGGAGAGCCAGAAGGCCCTTCGTGACCGTCCGCTGATCGATAAATGGACCTTCTCCACCAACGGCGTTGCGATTCAGGGACGGTACGGGATCCCCTGCGTCGGCTTCGGCCCCGGCGCCGAGAGCCAGGCGCACGCGCCGAATGAGATTACCTGGAAGCAGGATCTGGTCCGGGTCTGCGCGGTTCTGACCGCGGCGATTCCGCTTTACATAACCGAAGAGAAAACAGACGATGTCACGGTATTTCGCGCCGGTAAGACGGATAACGAGATTCTGTAATGCTGTATGCGCATGATAAGCGCGGAGCCATCCGCAGCCGGCTTCCGGCGGCTTTATCATGGCTCAGAGGAAAGGAACAAAGATGGATAAAGGGCTACAGGCATTTATTGACAGGCTGGATACGCTGAAGTTCAGCGATATGTATGAGAATGATTTTTATTTCACCTGGGATAAGACAGATGATGAGATCATGGCAGTGTTTACCGTTGCGGATGCGCTTCGCCATCTGAGGGAGCAGAACATCTCCACGAAGATCTTTGATTCCGGGCTTGGAATCTCGATCTTCCGTGATAACTCCACCCGCACCAGGTTTTCCTTTGCGTCTGCCTGCAATCTTCTTGGACTTGAGGTGCAGGATCTGGATGAGAAGAAGAGCCAGATCGCGCATGGAGAGACGGTGAGGGAGACAGCGAACATGGTGTCCTTCATGGCGGATGTGATCGGTATCCGCGATGATATGTACATCGGCAAAGGACATACCTACCAGAAAACGTTCATGGACGCGGTCACACAGGGATATAAAGACGGCATACTGGAACAGAAGCCGACGCTCGTGAACCTGCAGTGCGATGTGGATCATCCGACCCAGTGCATGGCGGATATGGAAGAGATCATCCATTACTTCGGCGGAGTGGAAAACCTGAAGGGCAGGAAGCTTGCCATGACATGGGCGTATTCCCCCAGCTACGGGAAACCGCTTTCCGTACCGCAGGGCGTCATCGGCCTGATGACCCGGTTCGGGATGGACGTGGTCCTGGCGCATCCGGAGGGCTACGCGGTCATGCCCGAAGTGGAGG
>CAJOQO010000277.1 GCA_905236545.1 uncultured Lachnospiraceae bacterium | reverse complement strand
CGGATGCTTTCTGATCCGCATCATCCCGTCAGATGATTCTCGATCTGTATCAGTCTCTCCTGCACATTTACCCTCGTTATGACAGAATAACCGGAATCTACGAACGGAATCTCGTTCTTCCCGGATGATTCTGTATCTCCGCCTGCAGCGTCCGGTCTGTTATCCGCTCCGGCAGCTTTTTCATCGGCTTTTCCGGATTCCTTCCCGTCAGCTTTTCCGCCTTCTTTCCCGTCGGCTTTTCCGGATTCTTTTCCGTCGGCTTTTCCGGCTGCCGCAGGTGCTTCGTTTCCTTTCTTCTCTCCGGCCGCAGCGCTGTCACCATCCGCCGCATCTCCGGCACCCATGCGCGCATAGTACTGTGAGATCATCTCCAGCGCGTGAAATCCCATCTCATAGGGGTTCTGCGCAACAGTTATCATGTTTTCATAGCGGTCATCCTTCATGATCCGGTCACAGACAGAACCATTTCCGTCGAATCCGATAAAAACCGTATCGGAAAACGCGTCATTGCCCCATGACGAGTCAAGGGCACTTTCCGCCAGCACATCATTGTAACAGGCAACAATCTCAACCCCATCCGGATAATCCTTCATGATCTTCTTCATTGCCTCCGTACCGGACGCAGCAGTTTTATCCGTCGGATAGATCCGGTCAAGCCAGATCCCTCCAGCCTCCTCAACCCCGCTGCGAAAGCCGTCCATTCTGCCGATATGGTTCGGATCATCCTCCAGGCTGCCGATCATAACACATTCCGGCTTCTCTGCCCCCCTGCTCTTTGCCATATCCACAGCCTTCTTTCCGCCCGCGGCCGCGGCAGTCACATTGTCTGTCCCGATCGATCCGATCACGCATCCGGCTGCAAAAGGAGAATCAATCGCGACAACAGGAACCGACGCACCGCTCAGAATCTCCTCAATCAAAGGCTTGTCGATCGCCGCGATCACATATCCGTCAAACCGTCCGGATTCCAGATCCGCTTCCAGCTTCTCCGCCTGCTCCTGCGCAGCGATCGAGCTGGACACACTCTCCATCTCCGCCTCTATCGTCGGATCAGATCTGTCCCAGGCCATGCATCCCTGTGTCACATACCCCCAGTATTCAGAGGAAAATGAATATGTGAGCACAGCAACTCTTCTTATCTTCTCTTCCTGCGCCTCCTGGGCAAAGCAGAACCTGCCGCCGGCCTGCGCAGTCAGAATAGAAACAGCGCAGGCAAAGCAGACAGCAGCTGAAACCCTTCCTCTCATGCATCTCCTCCGATGATCTGAGCCCTTCCGTGCTCCTTCGCGTAATACAGATTATGATCCGCCACCCGGATCAGATCCCGCAGTTCAGCGGTCGTACCGCATTCGGCCGAGGCGAAGCCTCCGCTCACTGAAACCGAAATATCGCGATCCATGAAACGGATCGAGCGGAACTCATTCACCTTCGCGATCTTTTCGCGCACTTCCTCATCCGTCATGCCGGTTATCAGCATCAGGAATTCATCCCCGCCATAGCGGTAACAGCATTCCCGCCCAAACAAAGAAGCGAAGAAAGCCGAACCCTGCTTCAGGGTCTCATCGCCCGCATCATGCCCTTCCTTGTCATTGATCTCCTTAAAATGATCAAAGTCAAGGAACAGGATCGAGATCTGTTTCCGCACTCCGTCCAGATCGTCAAACTTCTTGCGGAGCATATGGCGGTTGTAAAGCCCCGTCAGCTCGTCCGTATAAGAGATCCTGCTCAGCGCACGCATATTCTTCCGTATCCGCAGGTTCATCAGGAACAATGCGCTCAGAATCACGACGATCACGCCGATCAGAACCTCAAAGAGAAGCTCATTCTGCGTGATCCAGCCGCCTTCCCACATCCCGTCAAGCACCAGTGTGCCGTTTGGAACAGAAAAATAATGCCGGACCGGATTCTTCAGCATATCTTCCGTATCATCCATCAGAATCTGGTCACCATTCCTGACATCCATCCGGTAAAGCACGGTTCTGGATCTTGTGCTCAGGTTCTCGATCGCAAGTCCTGAGACCAGTCTTGAAACGCGGGCAGTCACGATGGAATATCCCCAGAACTGCGCTTTTCCGACCCTGTCCTTCCGGTAAACAGGATGGCAGAAATACAGCCGGTAATCCCCATCCACCAAAGGCTCCGGCGCGGAGACCGTATCCAGTCCGGAATATCTTGAACGAACCGCTATATCCTTCAGCCGGTCATCCTTCTCTATATTTGTACCGATCTCATCAGAAAAAGAATATGGATACACATACTGGATCTTTCCTTCGGGGGCAAGCTGCAGACTCTCTACCACATCGCTCTCATAATCCTTCAGGATCTTCTCAGAGCGGTTCGAAAAGTCCACCACCTCTCCGCCAGTTGCCTGAACCAGATTATCCCAGATCACGGACAGGAACGCGAGAGACTGGAACTGCCCCCTGATCTGATATTCGGAAACCGACTCAAGCTCCACCTGAACAAGAGATCTTCTGGAACGCACAATAGAGACGTTGATCAGCAGAATGACTGCGATAACGCCTCCGATAAGAAGGATCAGTTTTGCCCAAAAGGAAAGGATCTGTCTCATATTGGCCTTCCATTCCGTCTCCGGCGGAATGCGCCCCTGTATGGAGCATAGAATCAAGCAGCTGCTTATATCATATGATGCTGTGTAAAAACAGGTTTTAACCTTTCACCATATTACCATATATTCCGGAATCTGTCTTCACAAAAACAGATAAAGCAGACGAAAGAATACCTGAAGGAATCGCAATATATAATGCAACACGAGATGCAATGCAATGCAGGATACTGTCTATCTGAAGAAAGCCCCTGCAAATGCAGGGGCTTTCTCTCAAAGCAGATGACGGGAATCGAACCCGCCTCCCCAGCTTGGGAAGCTGGTGTTCTACCGATGAACTACATCTGCGCAAAGAGCCGGAAATGGGACTCGAACCCGCGACCTACGCATTACGAATGCGTCGCTCTACCGACTGAGCTATTCCGGCACGCTGCCTTT
>CAJOQO010000276.1 GCA_905236545.1 uncultured Lachnospiraceae bacterium | reverse complement strand
TCATGAGAAATGACTGCTGGCGGCGCTCATAGTCTTCCCGCGCTTCTATACGCATACGGATCAAGTCATCGGAAACACACCCGTAAATCTCTTCCGCTGCCTCCTCTATGACAGGATATCTGTCGGCCATAATCTTTAATTCCTCCCAGGTCCTGATCTTAAATCATCCTCCTCCCTGCAGCCACTTCTGCTGCAGATGCCCGACTTACTGACATCCTGTGGGACGTCATAGGTTGTCTCTCTAAGTGATTCTGGCACACTTCCTAAGGAACCCTGCTCCACCTGGCCGCGCAGGCTGCAAATAGCCGGGCTCCATGAGCGATCGCACCGTCATCCGCAAAGAACTGCGGGGTATGCAGTTCATGAATATCATTTCCCGCCCTTCTGCTCCCGATCCAGAAGAAGAAACCTGGCACATACGCTCTGTACATCGCATAATCCTCGCTGGCCAGGGACGGTGGGGCATCCACAGGAGTCAAACCGCAGGATTCGGCACAGCGGATCGCTTCTTCCGTCATCTCAGGGGAATTCCATACCGCAGGAACCCGCTCCTTCCAGAGGATCTCTGACCTGCATTCATACGCCTGCGAGGTTCTTTCAACGATCGTCTCCACACGCTCTATCATGCGGTCCAGAACCATCTCCGACAGCGAACGCACGGTTGCCTTCATCCTGACCTGATCCACAACAAGATTCACCGGGCTCCCGCCCTCTATCATATTGATCGAAAGGATCCCTGCCTCCATCGGATTGACATTTCTGCTGACGACGGTCTGCAGCGACTGGATCATCGCCGCGGCACAGACAACCGGATCCACATTCAGATGGGGCATAGAGCCGTGTCCGCCCCTTCCATGAACAACGATATCGAAATTTCTCTTCGCAGACATGATGGCACCTTCCCGGCACACAACCCTTCCGGTCTCGACGGACGGCCAGTTGTGCATGCCGAAGCATACGGAAGGATGAATCAGGCTGAACAGTCCGGCATCGATCAGCATCCGGGCACCGGTCGTTCCTTCCTCGGCAGGCTGGAACACCATATCAACTGTCGGCAGAACCATTCCCTCCTGCTTACTCCTGCAAAGCAGCAATGCCGCGCCGCAAAGAGCCGCTGTATGAAGATCATGACCGCACGCATGCATTACGCCCGGCACGGACGATTTCCACGGAATATCCACACACTCTGTCTGCGGCAGCGCGTCAATATCCGCTCTCAGCATCACTTCCTCATCAGTCCCCTGAATCTGCGCAACCACTCCTGTTTTCACCGGCAGGTCAAGAATCCGGCATCCCGGGAGGGCAGACAGGAATTCACGAATCTTTCCGGTTGTCCGATACTCCTCCCCGGATAACTCCGGATGCCGGTGCAGATCATGCCGGAATGCTGTAAGCATCTGTATGTCTTCATTCGATAATGTGTGCATGTATGCCTTTCACCTCCGGCTCTATGGCCATCAGAAATGGTTTCATCACGAAATCACAGACCGATCTGTTTTCGCAGATGTATTACTATTACTGTAAACCGGCTTCCGCTGCCTCCTCTATGACAGGATATCTGTCGGCCATAACACCACTTTTCCCACTGGCAAATCTTCTATAGACATCCTGTCAGGGTCAGTCAAGTGTATGCATCCGGGAATCAGGATGAAGGTGCGGGTGAGGGCGAGGATGAAGATGAAGCTGAGGGTGAGGGTGAGGATGCCTGATGTGTCGCATAGTACCGTGCCCCGGCTTCCAGGGATTTTTCCATCCGGGCCGTGTTTACCTCGTCATAATGGTCTTCAAGCAGCTGCACGATCTCCCTGTTGATCTCTCCTCTCCCAACGTTCTCCCACATGATCCGCATGGCCATTTCCCGGCTCATTGGCTTTCGGTAGGGCCTGTCCTCCGTAATCGCGGAGAAAATATCTGCCACGGTCATGATCTGGGAACCAAAGCTCAGGGTGCTTTCGTCAAAATGGAACGGATATCCTTTCCCGTTCAGCTTTTCATGATGGAAGCCGGCCCAGTCGGCGATCTCCTCGAAACCCTCCACGTCCATCAGGATCAGCCGCGTATAGTAGGGGTGTTCCTTCACCTTGTTGAACTCTTCCTCCGTCAGCTTCCCGGGCTTCTCCAGAATCTCATTCGGAACCCGAAGCTTTCCTACATCATGCAGGTTCCCGGCGATTTCCATCTTCAGACAGGATTCACTGTCCATGCCCTCCAGTTCCGCCAGGGCCTTTGCTGACGCTGCCACACCCGCGGAATGCATCGCGGTGAAGGAGCTTCGGAAGTCAATGATCCGCGACATCAGCCGGGTCAGCCCGACCGCCTGCGTAAGGCTCACCTCATGCATGTCCCCGACAAAATAATCCAGGAAAGACGGATTCAAAGCAAAATCCATCCACACATATTCCCGCCTGCTCATGCGGAGAAAGGCATCCACTGCCCTGTCCGAAAACTCCGTCCCTCTCCCGGACGCAATGCCCTCCCGGATCCGCGGCACCTGGTTCAGGATATCCGCATCCTTGTCCCACACGGCTGAGATGATATCCGCCATGTGAATGGTTTCGGCAATCGCAAGGCACTGCCTGACCCCGTTCCCCTGAAGCATCTTCCTGCAGCCTTCCGTCCTGGCGAACCTTTCATTTTCCTGATAGCTGTTCTGGCAAAGCTCGATAATACCGGCAATCGATTCAAACGGCTTCAGATCCCGTATCATGCCGGCGCCGATCCGGGCGATCTCCCTGCGGTGCTCTTCATACTCCAGCAGGTTCTTTTTCTGCGGCATCACAATCGTTCCGACATCATGAAGCAGTGCCGAACTGATGATCATATGAAGGTCTTCCGTCTCAATTCCCATCTCCGCGCCGATCTGGTACGCCAGGTAGGCGGTCTGTTGATGGTGGTCTTCAATCGTGGGATCGATCAGGTTCATGGCCTTGGCCAGGGCATTCAGAAGGGAACGTATTGTCGTAAATTTCTTCATTTTTTCTCCTTCTCCGGAAGCC
>CAJOQO010000275.1 GCA_905236545.1 uncultured Lachnospiraceae bacterium | reverse complement strand
ACGGGCTGAAATCCATCCTTGTTTCGCAGGCATTAACCCACGGTCTGCGTGATGCACGGGAAATGGTTATCCTGTTTGACGGGACGCCGGATATCCGAAATCTGTGCATTCAGGTGTTCCCATTTGCGCAGATGATACTGAACATGCGTCACCTTTGCAGCTATATGAAGGCCGTTTCAAAACAGATTACGAAGAGCCAGGTGAATCCCGGATACCGTGCCGATTATTTTTTCAGGCATGCGATGAAGCATATTGAGGCAGGCCGGGCCGAGAATATTTCCAGGATGAATGAAATTACCAGCATCAGGAGCAACGCCAGAAAAAAGGCGGAAATCAGAAAACTGCAGGACTATCTGGAAATGAATAAAGAATGGATCCGTTACCCGGATTTTGTGGAAAAAGGGTATCTGACAGGATCTGACCTGCCGACAAATGAAGAAATACTTTTTGAGGAGGGCAAGCTGCGCCAGTCCGGCAGCATGTGGAAACCGGAGTATGCTGCGGCATACCTTCCCCTTTATGCCCGCTATGTCAGCGGAGAATGGTATTCGTATATCGTTCCGCTGATCAGGAAATACTATAACAGGAATACGGAAATGGCCGATCATCCGGATTACTGAATCTCTGCGAACAATCTGTTTCCGCAAAGAAAGGCCTCGGTCTCATTCATGCATCTGCTTCGTTCAGCCTCTGACCGGATCATCTTTTTTATCGTGCATTCCCATACCACAAGCTCTCTGATCCCGCTTTCCGCAAGCTCCCTGCATACCGCTGCATCCCTGTCCTGGTTTTTCCGGAACTTTTCCGTCCAGAATTCCACCCGGCTTTTCGGCATATAGGCGTACCTGCAGCCCTCATGCCTGTGCCAGAAGCAGCCATGTACAAAGACAGCCGTACCATACTTCGCGAACCAGATATCCGGGTGCCCGGGGACGTTGCTGACATTTTTCCGGTAGCGGTATCCTCTCGCGAACAGCTGCTTCCTCAGCCACACCTCCGGCTTCGTGTCCCTGCTGCGGATCTTCGCCATATTGGCGCTGCGCTCCTTAGGTGATTTGATGTCCGCCATTATCGTGCACCATAAGAGTCCTCGAAGGACTGCCTTTTGCGGACTTCATCCAGAAAGTCTTCCACGGAATACAGCCATGACTGCTGAGCCGGCGTGAACGTAGCATGGATTCCCTTCGGAACAACAAGCTGAAGCTTTCTGCTGATCATTTCATTCGTCTGGTTTTCACTGATCGCTCCTTCAAGCGTGATCAGATGTTTGCGCGTGATCCGGTCCGCCTCCTCCAGCACCTGACGCCACCTGTCCTTCGCGGTTGTTTTTGCGCCCAGCATGGTAAGCTGTTCCGGCGGATAGTTTTCATCACGATACCGTTCAATGGATGGAAAAATAAAATCAGGCTTCGACCTGTTCTCCGTCACAGGGGTATGGCTGTACCGGATGTTTAAGGCTGTAAACAGCGCCTCAAGATGGTTCTCGAAAGAGAGGCCGGCTCTTGACTTCCTTCGGTTGTTTACCGAAAGGGAGAACCTGAAAAAGCCGTCCACATCCACGCCGTCCGATGTCCGGAAGCCATGCTCCAGCTGCTCCCTGATCATGTGGCGCTCCATACACAGGAACATCTTCTCTTCCCTGTCATACCACTGCAGCAGCGCCCCATCCGGATCGGCGGCAGGATCAATCTCTACAGTTGACCTGGCAAATGCAGAGAACTCTTTTGTTGTCGGAAATGCATTTCCGAACTTCCCGACTACCATGTCTGTGTAGTCTTCTTCCTCAAGGACGGTCTGAAGGCCTATCTTATACAGAATCATCCTTGCGGTAAATGACACCTTTGCGGAAGGCTGATCACTAAGATCCGTCTTCGCAACAAACTTACCGCTGGTTTCATCCGGCCTTACATCAAACAGCCAGAACAGCTGGCTCTCGATAATGCTGTCCTTCCTTGCCACGATTTCGAGAATTGTCCCGTCTTCCTTCAGGCAGATAAAAAGGGAATCTCCGGCAGCAGCGCTCGTAGTCACGTCATTTGAAGGATAGTACAGCCGCCACTCCGTGCGCGTCGGGTGGTGGAACCTTGCATCATACCAGGTCAGCTCACCGTTGGCTTCAACAGCATCCTCCCCGTCCGAGAGAAGAAGGAAATGCGCCGGCAGAACCTTCCTCTGTTCATTGGTTCCGAACATCTTTTTAAGAAGGGTTACACCGTTATACTCATGCTGATTGCTGGTGTCCGCATCTGCTTCAACCAATGACAGTCTTTTCACGGCAACAGCCCTGAAATAATCGTTCAGATAGCCTGCCTTCATATTTCTTCTCCTCCTAAGCCAGAACCATTTGATCTGCCCGGGATCTGCCCGCAGATGATATCCCGGCCGGAGACGGGCTTTCGTATAATATCTCTCTTCTTTTCGATGCTGCTTCCCCGTCCAGTTCCTTCATCTTTGAGACCACCAGCTGCGCCACATTCGTCATCAGGGGAACGACCACGGAATTCCCGAACTGCTTATATGCCTGCGTATCCGACACGGGAATCACAAAATCATCCGGAAAGCCCTGCAGGCGGGCGCATTCACGCGGTGTAAGCCTCCTGGGATTCTTCCCCGGCTGTTCAATCAGGATCTCCGATCCATCCTTGTAATAGCGCGCCGACAGAGTCCTCGCCACACCGTCCGGATCCGCAATCCCGAAACCAAACCCATTCCCCGCCGCGCGGTGCTTTTTAGCATAGTT
>CAJOQO010000274.1 GCA_905236545.1 uncultured Lachnospiraceae bacterium | reverse complement strand
CTCCGTTTGTTCCAATGGTTTTGTTTTGTTCTTGTTTTCAGTTATTGAGATTGTAGCGTAATACAGGTGAAATTACAAGAGACGCAGTCAGGGCGGCCGTGAGCAGGAACTGTTTATCGTGCAAATTCCTGCAGTCTGAGACCCGGATTTCTTTCCTCTACCATGCCGACCGACCAGCTGTTGACAAACAGAAGGAGCGGGCGCATCTTCAGGTCCTGGATCCGTTTCATATCTGAGGTGCCGCGGATGTTCGCAACGTCCACCTCGTCCGGGTTGGCGATCCAGCGGATGTATTCGTAGGGAAGCTCATCCATCCGGATCTGTACGTTGTATTCATTTTCCAGGCGATACCTGAGGACGTCAAACTGCAGGATGCCGACGACGCCGACGATCGTTTCCTCCATGCTGCCGTTCGGTTCCTCAAAGATCTGGATCGCTCCTTCCTGGGCGATCTGCTGCATGCCTTTGACAAACTGTTTGCGTTTCATGGTGTCCATCGGACGCACTCTTGCGAAATGCTCCGGCGCGAAGGTCGGGATCCCTTCGTACTCGAACTTCCGCCCGGGCGTGCAGACGGTATCCCCGATGGAGAATACGCCGGGATCAAATACGCCGATGATATCTCCCGCATACGCTTCCGCCACGACGTGGCGCTGCTCCGCCATCATCTGCTGCGGCTGGCTGAGCCTCATCTTTCTGGCGCCCTGTACGTGGTAGACTTCCCTGTCCGCCTCGAACTTTCCGGAGCAGATCCGCATAAAGGCGATCCGGTCGCGGTGCATTTTATTCATATTCGCCTGGATCTTGAACACGAAGGCCGAGAACGGTTCCGCAACCGGATCGATGATGCCGCAGTCCGCACTGCGCGGAAGCGGGGTCGTGGTCATTTCCAGAAAATAGTTCAGGAAGGTTTCCACGCCGAAGTTCGTGAGCGCAGAGCCAAAGAATACCGGCGACAGCTCTCCCGCTGATACTTTTTCCTGGTCAAACTCCGCGGACGCGCCGTCAAGAAGCTCCACCTCGGACAGAAGCGTCTCCATCGCCTCTTCCCCGATAAATGAGCCCAGCGCCGGATCGTCCAGGGCGATGTTGGTCGCGACACCTTCCCTGGTTCCCTTCTGTGTATCCTGATAGGTGATGACGCTCCTGCTCCGCCTGTCATAGACGCCCCTGAATTCCCTGCCGGATCCGATCGGCCAGTTCATCGGACAGGTCGCGATCCCCAGCTCCTTCTCGATGTCATCCAGAAGGTCGAAGGTATCGTTCGCGTCGCGGTCCATCTTGTTGATGAAGGTAAAGATCGGGATATGGCGCATGACGCAAACCTTGAACAGCTTCCTGGTCTGCGCTTCGACGCCCTTGGACGCGTCGATCACCATCACCGCCGAGTCAGCCGCCATCAGGGTCCGGTAGGTGTCCTCCGAGAAGTCCTGGTGCCCCGGCGTATCAAGAATATTGATGCAGCATCCGCCGTAATTGAACTGAAGCACCGAGCTCGTCACGGAGATTCCTCTTTCCTTTTCGATCTCCATCCAGTCGGATACCGCATGCCTGGCTGTCGCCTTCCCCTTTACGGAACCCGCAAGGTTGATCGCTCCGCCGTAGAGAAGGAACTTCTCGGTCAGCGTAGTCT
This sequence comes from uncultured Lachnospiraceae bacterium, assembly GCA_905236545.1. GTDB lineage: Bacteria > Bacillota > Clostridia > Lachnospirales > Lachnospiraceae > Porcincola. The sequence continues at coordinate 5,651 of CAJOQO010000274.1, read as the reverse complement.
TGCCCGCATCCGGATGTGAAATGATCGCAAAGGTTCTTCTCTTTTCTATTTCCTGTCTTAACTCTCCCAATGTTTTCTCTCCAAATCATAACTCCGGAACCGCCGTCCGCGCCTTCCTCAGACAGTCTCGTATCCCCGGTTCTGCAGACTGTTTTCAACCTCCCAGATGTCATCCGTGGAAAAAACCATGATCGGCAGGCCCGACTCTCTGTTAAAGGACAGATACAGATAGTGAATGTTGACATTCATTTCATTCAGGGTCTTCAGAAGGGAATTCAGGTTCCCGACCCTGTCTTCCACCTCCACACCGATCACGTTTTTCAGGGAGCAGATATAGCCGGCTTTCCTTACCGACTCAAACGCCTCCTCCGGCCTGGAAACCACCATCCGGTTCACGCCGTATTCCGCTCCGTCATCCGTCATGGAGCCAAGGATATTAATATTCTGCTCCAGAAGGATCCCCGTGATCTGTTCGAGTGTTCCTTTTTTATTCTCCGCGTAGATGCTCAGCTGTTTCAGCATAGTACTCCTCCAGTCCTTCCTTTTCAATAAACTTCCGGTCCTTTTTATCCAGAACCGCGCCGGCGCAAAGATCCGGTCTGCGCTGCGCGGTCCTGATCAGCGACTGTTCTCTTCTCCACCGGTCTACCGCCGCGTGATCTCCCGACAGAAGAATCGGCGGCACCTTTTTTCCGTGCCATTCCTCCGGTCTGGAATACTGCGGGTATTCCAGCAGGCCGTCCCCCATAAAGCTCTCTGTCTGAGCGGAATCTTCATTGCTCAGGACGCCGTCCACCAGCCTCGCGACGGTATCCATCACCACAAGAGCCGGAAGCTCTCCGCCGGTCAGGACATAATCGCCTATGGAAATCTCATCTGTTACGATCTCATCCAGCACTCTCTGGTCGATCCCTTCATAGTGCCCGCACAGGAAGATCAGATCATCCTCCTTCGCAAGTTCCCTGGCGGTCTTCTGGTCAAATGTCTTCCCCGCCGGGGACATGAAGAGGACTCTTATCCGCTTCCCGGAGCTCTCCTCCTGCATGCGGCCATCTTCGGAGGATACCGGAACGCTTCCGTTTCCGGCACACTCCTGTTCCCGTCTCAGACGGATCTGCTCCATCACCGCCTCGCAGGCACAAAAGACCGGTTCCGCCTGCATGATCATGCCGGCGCCTCCTCCGTAGGAATAGTCATCGATCCGGCCTTTTCGCCTCTCCTGTGCAAAGTCGCGGATATTGACCGCGTTCAGGGTCAGGAGGCCTTTTCCGGCCGCCCTTCCCGTGATGCTGGTCATAAATGCGGCCTCGATCATCCCGGGAAACAATGTCAGGACATGAAAGTTCAACTCTGTCAACCCTCCAGCGGCTTTCCGCGGGAATCGCACTCATACCATTCACAGTTCCCGCCGCCCGCGTCATATTTCATATGATAGTAATGAAGATCCAGCACACTGCTTCTGGCTCCGTCCACCATGCTGGTGGGCTGGAGCTTTACGATCCCCTCGTAAGCCTGATCTGTCGGAAGATCCCACTGCGCTCTCCAGACGCCCTTTTCGGTCTCCTTCGCGCTGATCCATTCGATATAGTCAGAGGCGGATCCCCTGCGGTAGCCGTACATCTTCATGCAGCAGCGGAATCCGTCCACCTTGCTGCTCGACACATTCCGGATCGTGAAGGACAGTCTGTGATTCACCTCATCGTAGGGATCGTAGGTGATATCGGCTGTCAGAGGCTCCACACGGGACTGCTGCTCCATCCACTCCGATGATTTCGACAGTTCCGCATCGATCTGAGCTCTTCCCGTTATCTCCGTCAGGGTATCCTGACCGGAAAACAGATCGGTTCCAAGTCCCAGCCTTCCTCCCGCGATCTCGGCGCCCAGCGCGGAAAGCGTTGTCGGGAAATGGTCAACCGTCGCGTACTCGCGCCACTCATCGCGCACCGGCTTCTTTGCCGGATTCAGATACGCCGTATAGACCTTCCGGACATAATCCTTTGCAGCGCCGTCGCAGAAGGTTGCCATCGTCGGATGATCGCCCGAAACGACGATCGCGGTGTCCTCATACCAGTCCTGCTTCATGCACCATTTCAGGAATGCGCTCACCTGCCTGTCCGAGCAGGCAATTGCGTTCGCGTAGGAGCTGTCATAGGTATCCTCACACAGCCGGCAGGTATATCCTTTGGGATAATGCGTATCGACCGTCAGCATCGTCAGGTTAAACGGCTTCTTCGCCCCGGACAGTTCCTTCAGGCGCTTCTTCGCGAAGTCAAACAGCTTCTCGTCCTCGAATCCCCAGAAGACCTTATATCCCGCCGGAAGCTCTCCGTCTTCGGAGTAATGGTTATAATCATAGAAGCTGTAGCTGCCATGCGTGGAAAAGTACAGGCGCCTTCCGCCGAAAGTGGCGTCAGATCCGATCAGCAGGTCATTTTCATAGCCCTGCTTCTCCAGGATATCCCCCAGTGTCGTGATATTCGGAAAGAAGGACTCCTGCGTGCTCATATAGTTGGTATCGACGCCCTTCGATTCGATCGGGATCTTCAGAGGAAGCCCGCTCGTCGCCGCAAACATGCCGCCCATTGTCCAGGTCGTATATTTCCAGGATGACGCGCCGTTCAGCTTCCTGCCGGAGGAGCCGCGAAAGTCAAGCGCCTGTCCGGAAAGCGCTGTCAGATTCGGGATGTAATTCTCCTCGAAGATCCCGCCTGAAGCCTGGTCACTGTAGGAAACCTCCATGGATTCCAGATACAGAAAGATCAGATTCCGCTTCTTCTCCGGAAAAGTGATGGATACGCCGGACGGATCCACATAGTGATCCTCGATCCAGGTGGATCCCTGGCCTGCGTTTTTCAGGTACGCGCCGATATCGAGCCTGACCCAGAACCGTCCGACGCTGAACGCGCAATACACCGCGCACACGCCTGTCAGAACCGGCAGGAGAAAGCGCGCGGCAGTCCGGCTCCATCTTCCCTGTCCCCATCTGTCCAGAATCAGTCTGAGGGAAAGAACCGCAAACAGCACCGCCAGGGCAGGAAGCGCGGCATACAGGAGAATGCTCCGGATGATCCCTTCGTCCGTCCCGTTGACCGGATGTCTGAGCGTATACAGGATCTCATCCAGATTCACGTGAACCTGGCTCATCACCCATCCAAGCGTCCTGCCGGTCAGAACCGACGCCGTCAGCAGGATGCAGAGCACGACGGTTGCCGCTCTCTTCCCAAAAGACTTCCTTCCTGCAGGCTCTCCTGTTCTTTCCTCTGTCTGATCCCTCTTCATGTCAGGTCCTCAAGCCCCGGAAGCATATGAACCGTCATCAAGCCTTCCTCCGGACTGATCTTCAGGATCACATCCCTGATGGCAGGAAGAAGCAGCTCCGCCTTCGGATCATTCTTCTTCGATATGATGTAAACGTCATTCGCACCGGTTTCCATCACATCCTTCACATATCCCAGCTCCCGGCCATCGTCCGTTACCGTCTTCAGGCCGATCACATCGCAGATAAAGAATTCATTCTCACCAAGGGGAATGGCATCCTCTCTGGATACAAAAAGATCCTTCTTAATCAGGCGCTCCACATCCTCGATCCGGTCCAGCGAATGAAACTTCACGATCACGAGATTCTTAAAATAACGTACGCGCTCAACTCTCAGACATTCCTTTCCCGAAAAGGAATCAATATACACTTTATCAAGGTCATCATACCGTCTCACATCCTCTGTGGTGGGGTAAACTTTCACCTCACCCCTGAGCGCGTGTGTCGACACGATGCTTCCGATCTTCAGATATTCTTCCATAAGCCAGAAATATGAGAAACCCGCCTTGCCGTCAGATCCGGCGGCGGCGGGTCCAGGTCATCACGTATTACTCAACAATGTCGATGATCACTTTCTTGTCGTCCCTGGAAGCAGCGGCTTTCACCACGGACCGGATCGCCTTCGCGATTCTCCCCTGCTTTCCTATGACCTTCCCCATATCAGAAGGGGAAACCTGCAGCTCGATCAGCACGGATCTCCCGCTGGCTTTCTGTGTGACAACAACTTCATCCGGGTGTTCGACAAGAGCTTTTGCAATGGTTTCTACTAACTCTCTCATTCGATCTCCCTTTTTTATTTTTCAATTCCAGCCAGCTTCAGAAGCTTCGCAACAACTGCGGTCGGCTGCGCTCCGTTGGCAAGCCACTTCTTCGCTTCTTCCTCATCAATGCGGAAAACGCTCGGATCCTGATTCGGATCATAGGTTCCAAGCTCGGCAATGCAGCGTCCGTCACGCGGAGATCTGGAATCCGCTACGACGATGCGATAAAAAGGCGCCTTCTTTTTTCCGGTTCTTCTAAGTCTCATCTTTACTGCCATGAATCTGTTCCTCCTGAAATCTGTTTCATGAATTCTTCTATGATTACAACGCCCAAAGCCAGTTCTCTCTTAAAGAGGCCTGCGGCATAATCATCTATCTCAATCCGGCCGGCACCCGGATCCGCCGGGGGTACCGTCTCAATCCTGTTTGACTGATTCGTGCCGGACAGTTACCTGTGTGTTGAAGCTGCCATTGTGCCGGCGCAAGGTTCCGGAAACGCTGATCCGGTTCGTGCTTTCTTAAAACAGACCGCCCGAGCCGAAGGGAAGCCGGAAACCGCCCCGGCGTTTTCCGCCCAGCTTGCCGCCAAACTGCTTCATGAGCTTTCTGGCCTGGTCAAACTGCTTTACCAGCTTGTTGACCTCGCTGATGTCCACGCCTGCTCCCTTTGCGATCCGGATCTTCCGGGACTGATTGAGCAGGTCAGGATTCGCCCGCTCCTTCGGCGTCATCGAGAGGATGATCGCCTCGGTGCGCGCCATCTGGCTCTCATCGATCTGATCCTCAAGCTGGGACAGCTGGCTGCCGCCCATGCCGGGCAGCATCTGCAGAACCGAACTCATCCCGCCCATCTTCTTCATCTGGGACATGGATTCCAGATAATCATCGAAGCCGAAGGAAGCCTTCCTGAGCTTCGTTTCCATCTCCCTGGCGCGCTCTTCGTTCAGGTTCTCCTGCGCTTTTTCGATCAGGCTCATGACATCGCCCATGCCCAGGATCCTGGAGCTCATCCGCTCAGGATAGAACTGCTCGAGATCATCCGACTTCTCACCCATGCCGACAAACAGAATCGGCTTGCCGCAGGCGGCACGGATCGAAAGCGCGGCGCCGCCTCTTGTGTCGCCGTCGAGCTTTGTCAGGATGACACCGTCGATCCCGATCTTTTCCTCGAAGGTGGACGCCACGTTGACAGCCTCCTGGCCGGTCATGGCATCGACAACCAGAATCGCTTCATCCACATCGACTCTTCTCCGGATCTCCTGAAGCTCTTCCATCATCGAATCGTCGATCTGCAGGCGGCCGGCCGTATCCAGAAGAAGGACATTGAATCCGTTCTCTTTCGCATAGGCAACCGCTTCTTCGGCGATCTGTGGCGGAGGCGTCTGCGTTCCCATCTCAAAGACCGGAACCTTCACCTTTTCCGCGCTGACCTGCAGCTGCCTGATGGCTGCCGGGCGGTAAATATCGCAGGCCGCGATCAGCGGCTTGCGTCCCCTGCTGCGCAGCCTGGCCGCCAGCTTGGCGCAGGTTGTCGTCTTGCCGGCGCCCTGAAGTCCTGCCATCAAAAAGACCGT
>CAJOQO010000273.1 GCA_905236545.1 uncultured Lachnospiraceae bacterium | reverse complement strand
GGCCCCATGGAGCACGAATGGAGGGCAGGATTGTGGGAGCGCGAAGCGCGGAACAATCCGTAATCGACTTTTGGCGACCGTATCATACTATGGTGTAAAGGCTAAAAACCATGAAGCGTCTGATCTGGCACTTTAACTGCAAAAGTCGTTGAGACGCTGCGCCAGAACAGGCAGTACAACCAAGGAGAGACAAAGGCAATGACACAACACAACCGGATCCTGATCGCCGGAACAGATCCCGAGCTGACAGCCGCAGCCTCACGCGCGCTGGAGGAGAAACACTATGAGGTCATGGTGATCCACAATATGAGGGGGCCCGTCGACCCGGTTCTTGGTTTTCATCCGGATCTGATGATCATTGATTCCGCCTTTGCCGGTTCAGATCCCCACGGATACCTTCAGGCGTTCTGGGAAAAGACACATAACCCGGTTCTTGTAATCAGCAGCAACCCGGACGTCTCAAACAAAGTCCTGTGGCTGGAGAAGGGCGCCGATGATTATCTGATCAAGCCATTTGACATGCGGGAGCTGAATGCCCGCGTGCTGGCGATCCTTAGAAGGTGCATGCTTCACTCCTCCCTGGCGAATGCCGATATCCCGGTTACCCTTGAATACCCTGAACTGAGCATCAATCTCAGCTCCTACACCGTACGGTACCACGGGGAAAAGCTCTCCATGCCGCCCAAGGAGATCGAGCTTCTCTATTTTCTCGCCGCCTCTCCCGGTCAGGTTTTCACCCGGGATCAGATCCTCCATCATATCTGGGGGTACGAATACGCCGGAGATACAAGGACGGTGGACGTACATATCAAGCGTCTCCGCCGTAAGTTCCCCTCTCCGAATACCTGGTCCATCGAGACCGTATGGGGGGTCGGGTATAAGTTTCAGATCGCGCATCCGGACGGCGGCTAAAGGGGCGCGCGTCCCGGAACCAGCGACACATTCTGCTTTCCACAGGCGTCTTCCAGCGCGCCGATCATATCCTGCGGCAGATACATCTTCCGCTGAAATCTCAGATCCTTGACAGCGCGCGGCTTCTGCACATAGATGACGATTCTCCCGGCGGGAGGGGCGTCTTCGGACTGATCCTCCGTCAGGATGCGCAGCACCTCGCTCTCTCCTGCCATATAATCTTCCATCGTTGAAAACCTGAGCCACAGATCCTGCGGAACATCGCGGAATCTGCACATCCGTTCCGCGATAAGCTTTGCGTTCTTATTGTCCTCCAGAGACACTCTGCCCGTCACAAAGATCCTCTCATCCCTGGCACAGCAGGCGCGGTACCGCTCGTAAACCCGCGGGAATACCAGAACCTCCACCGATCCGACCAGATCCTCCACCTGGAGAAATGCCATCGTCTGACCCGTCCTGGTGTACTTGGCTGTCACTGCCTCCACGATTCCGCCGATCTGTTTTACAGACTGGTCGATCAGCCGGTCGGCCTGGCCGGTCTCATCGTTGATCGCAAAATCTGCGGAGCGTGCCGTGATATTTTTCTTCCACAGATCCTCATACTGTTCCAGCGGATGGCCGCTCGCGTAGATGCCCAGCACTTCCTTTTCAAATGCAAGCAGCTGCTCTTTGTCGAATTCCGGCACGTCCGGCATCTTCATGCCTGGCTCCGGCTCCCCCTCTCCGGTTTTAAAATAATCAAACAAAGACATCTGTCCCGTGATCTGCGACCTGCGCTCCCGCGCGGCCGAATCCCAGATCTGCCCGTACATCATCATCATCTGCCGGCGGTTTGCGCCCATGCTGTCCATCGCGCCCGCCTTGATGAGGTTTTCAGCCGCCTTCTTATTCACATCGGCCGACACTCTCCGGGCAAACGCATGCAGATCGGGGTATCGCCCTTCTTTTTCTCTGCTCTCCAGGATCGCGGCAATCACCGGATGGCCGACATTCCTGATCGCGCCGAGCGCGAACCGGATGCAGCTCTTCTCCCCGTCCGTCACGGAGAAGCCCTCCGCTCCCTCATTGACATCCGGAGGCAGGATTCCGATTCCCATGCTCCGGCTGGACATGATATATTCCGCCACCTTTCCGGGATTGTCGATCACCGATGTCATAAGAGCTGCCATGAATTCCACCGGATAATAGTATTTCAGCCATGCGGTCTGATAGGTAACGACCGCGTACGAGGTGGAGTGCGCTTTGTTAAATGCGTATTCCGCGAAGCTCATCATATTGTCGAAGATCCTGTTCGCGGTATCCTCACCGATCCCCCGGGAAACGCAGCCGGGGACGTCTTCCTCCGGATTGCCGCTGACAAAGTTTCTTCGCTCCTTTGCCATAACGTCCGCCTTCTTCTTGGACATGGCGCGGCGCACCAGATCGCTGCGGCCGTAGGAGTACCCCCCGAGGTCACGGACGATCTGCATCACCTGCTCCTGATAAACGATACACCCGTAGGTCGTCTTCAGGATCGGTTCCAGCAGGGGCGTGTCATACCGGATGGAGGACGCGCTTTCCTTTCCGCGGATATACATGGGAATAAAACTCATGGGGCCCGGGCGGTACAGCGCGATTCCGGCGATCACATCCTCCAGACAGCCGGGCTTCAGCTCTTTCATGAAGCTCTTCATGCCCGCGGATTCCAGCTGGAATATGCCCTCGCATTTTCCTGTCGAGATATACGAAAATACTTTTTCGTCATCCGTATCGATGCGGTCGATATCGAGGTTGCCGTCCTCATCCTTCGGGCAGGCTTCCCAGAGAGCGCTTCCCTTTCCGAACTTCGCCCTGTGCAGTCGTTCCCGTTCCGAGATCATGCGGGCTGCCTCTTTGATCACCGTCAGGTTGCGAAGTCCCAGGAAGTCCATCTTCAGAAGACCAAGATGTTCCACCGTATCCTTCGTGAACTGGGTTACCAGATTGCCCTCGGAGGTGAGCGCAAGCGGCACAAAGTCATCAACCCGGTTCTGACAGATCACTACGCCCGCGGCGTGGGTACCGACATTCCGGGGAAGGCCTTCCAGCTTGCGCGACATGTCGAGCAGGGTATGAATCCTGGGATCAGATTCATACATCTGGCGAAGCTCCCCGCTGATCTGCAGGGCGGTATCGATCGTCATGCGGCCCCCGCCATTCGGATTGCGCATGGGGATCTTCTTTGAGATCGAATCGCACAGCGCGTAGGGCAGATCCATCACCCTTCCGACGTCACGGACCACGCCGCGGGGCTGAAGCGTACCAAAGGTAATAATCTGGGCGACATTCTCCTTGCCGTAGGTGCGGACGACATAGTCAAATACTTCAGAACGGCGCTCCGGCTCAAAGTCAATATCGATATCGGGCATGGAGATCCGTTCCGGGTTCAGGAACCGCTCGAACAGCAGGCTGTAGCGGATCGGATCAAGCTGCGTGATGCCGAGCGCATAGGAAACGATGCTTCCCGCGGCGGAGCCGCGTCCCGGTCCGACCGCGATCTTCGCGGACCTTGCATACCGTACATAGTCCCAGACGATCAGAAAATAATCAACGAATCCCATGGAGTGGATAATATTCAGTTCACTCTCCATGCGCTGCATTGCTTCGTCGGTCACCGGATGATAGCGTTCGGCAAGCCCCTTCCTGCACAGTTCGCACAGGTACTCCCAGGCGCTCTTCCCCTCCGGGACATGGAAGCGTGGAAGCTTGTACTGCCCGAATTCGATCGTGACATTGCACCGTTCCGCAATCTTCTGCGTGTTTTCCAGTGCCTGCGGCGCATAGGGGAACAGCGCTGCCATCTCCTCAGGGCTCTTGACATAGTACTGCCCGCCTTCGTACCGCAGACGGTTTTCATCGGACAGCTTCTTTCCTGTCTGGAGACAGAGCAGGATGTCATGCGCGTCCGCGTCTTCCGCCCGCGTGTAGTGGCAGTCATTCGTGACTACCAGCGCGATCCCGGTCTCCCGGGACATCCTGAGCAGGCTCTGGTTGACCAGTTTCTGGTTCTCTATTCCGTGATCCTGCATTTCAAGAAAGAAGTTTCCCCGCCCGAAGATCTCCTGATAGCAGAGCGCAGCTTCCTTTGCCTCCTCATAGAATCCGCGGGTAAGCAGCCTGGCCACCTCTCCGGCCAGGCAGGCAGAGGTGCAGATCAGTCCTTCATGGTACTTTCTGAGAATCTCCTTGTCCACACGCGGCCGGTAGTAGTATCCTTCCTCGAACCCGATGGAGACGATCTTCATCAGGTTCGCGTAGCCTGTGTTGTTTTCCGCCAGGAGAATCAGGTGATAATACCTGTCTTCCCCGCTGGTATTCTCCCTGTCAAACCGGGAACCGGGCGCGACATATACCTCACAGCCGAGGATCGGGCGGATCCCCTGCTTCCTGCATTCCTCATAGAAGTCGATGACACCGTACATAACGCCATGATCGGTGATGGCGGCACTGTCCATGCCCATCTCCTTCACCGCCCTGACGTAGTCCCGGATCTTATTGGAGCCATCCAGCAGGCTGTATTCCGTATGCGTGTGCAGATGCACGAATC
>CAJOQO010000272.1 GCA_905236545.1 uncultured Lachnospiraceae bacterium | reverse complement strand
CGGGTAATCTCGGTATACGGGTAATCTCGGTATACGGGTAATCACGGTGTACAGGTAATCACGGTGTACGGGTAATCGAAGAGGGCCTTCTGTACACAATCTTCTCCATTACTCCCGGTATCAGGCATTTGATCCTTCCATGGTATTTCACCTCGAGATAGTCCGCAAATGCATGCGGGTCGGCGCTGTTGTCCGCGAACATATCCCAGTGTCCCGGGATAACGATTGCCGCGCCGGTCTCCCCCGCCAGATCAGCGGCCTCCTGCCAGGTCATGTTCCCGATGCAGTTCCGGCGGTAGCGCTCCGCATCGCGCCCATTGATCGGCAGCAGCTGGATGTCTGTCCGTCCGAAGGCCCTGATCTTCGGAAGCATCCCTTCATATCTTACCGTATCACCGGCATGATGGATCCGCACGCCGCTCTTTGACTCGATGATGTACTGCAGATACGGATACAGGCCCGTCCCGGGATCCCGGTCCAGGAACTCATGGGACGCGGCAATCGCATGAATCAGGAAGGAACCGATCATAACAGATTCCCCGTCATTCAGTCCCACCGCATTCCGGGCTGCCACGCCATCCGCCAGAACCGAATCCCTATGCTTTCCCGGAAAGATGAACTTTGCATCCGGATTCGTCTCTGCCCAGATCTTCCACGCTTCGTGGTCCATGTGATCCAGGTGGTCATGCGTCCCCAGAAAAGCATCGATTCCTGTCAGCTCATCTGCGGGAACCGGCGGCTGAGTCTGTCTCGACGCGTCCGGGCTTGCATAATAATCAATACACAATGTCGTATGCCCCGACTTAACGATCAGCCCCATCTGCCCAAGCCACCAGAGCGCTACCGTGCCATCTTCATAATACTGATTCATACCCATTCCTCTTTTATCCGGCCTTCCCCAGTGATTTCCCCAATGGTTTATCCTCCAAAAGCCGCTGACGGATTCGTTTTACTCGAAGCTTCCATACTTCGCGGCTGCTTCATCCACGGTAAGATCCCCTCTTCCAACCTGGAACGACGCCAGCCGGATCTGGACCGAGAGCGGATCCTTAACGCCAAGTGCCTCCGGGGATATGACGTGGTCTGCGGGAATCTGTCCAAACGGCGCGTAAACCGGATCCAGGGTCAGATCCGTGGTGGGCGTTACCAGGCGCTTCACCGAAGCCATCTCATTCAGCTCTTCCTTCGTGATCAGGAACCGCATGAATTCGTTCGTCATATCCAGGTCATCGCAGTCTTTGTTAACGGAGAACTGCACGGAAGGACTGTCGATAAAGTATACGCCGCCCTCCTCCATGGGAATCGGGGAAAAGGTATACTGGAAGGGTTTCGCGGTGAACGCCTCAGACTGGCTTTCCCGTTTTTTTGTCCCGGACACGTTATCCGCGGTACAGATCATCATTGGCACATCGCCTTCAAAGAAGCGAAGGATCACCTGGGTGTAGTTATCCTCGATCCTGTCGCACTCCTCCAGATCGATGCAGCCATTCCGGATCAGCTGCTCTACCGCTTCCAGCGCCGGACGCATGGATTCTCCCGCAGCAGGATCCAGTTCATTGGCCGCCTCCAGCGCTTCCGGTTTATCGGCAAGCGTGACGGTAAACTGCGGATAGGCAACCGTATACATGAAGCAGCCGGACGATTCGAGGCTGTAACCCATCATGGGGCTGGAATATCCCTTGCCGCGGAACGCTTCGCACACGTCCGTCAGTTCCTTCCAGGTGGTCGGGACGCTGAGGCCTTCCTTTTCAAACAGATCGTTGTTCACCAGCATGCCATAGGTTCTGGCGAAAACCGGCACCAGCATCACATGGTCTTCCGCGTCATGGTTGAGCAGGCCGGGACGGATGCAGTCCAGCTTCAGCCCAAGGGCAGGATCCGACAGATCCTCCATGTGGGCGATGACCGGATCGTACTGTTCGTTCCCGATCATCCAGGCATAGGAGAAATAAATGTTGGGGCTGTCTTTGCTTTCCAGCACCGTACCCAGCACGTTGTTATAGTCATCCAGCTTCACATAACTCAGCTGCACATTCGGATAGAACTCATTGAACCGGTCAAATTCCGCCTCCAGCGCCTCAAAGTTATCATAGCTTCCGGCTACAGTGATCCTGCAGTCCGTCTTCGTGTCGAGCGCCGGCCGGAATCCGGTATCGGCATCTTCCTGTGTTTTCCCTCTGCAGGCCGTCAGTGAGGCAAGCATGCAGATGACAAGAGCAGTACAAAGCAGTTTTTTCATGATCTCTCCTCCTTGATTCTGCGAATCTCTTTGATAACCAGTTTAATGTCTATCGGTTTTGCGATATGTCCGTTCATTCCGGCGTTCAGACACTCTGTGACATTTTCCGAAAATGCATCTGCCGTCATGGCGATGATCGGGATGGAGGACGCCCACGGATCGTCCAGCTTCCGGATCGTCCTTGTGGCCTCCAGCCCGTTCATTTCCGGCATCTGTACATCCATAAAGATCAGGGCATAGCTTCCTTCCTGCGCCTGGCTGATCTTATCCACGCAGATCCGCCCGTTTTCGGCGCGCTCCGTCGAGATTCCAAACATGCCGAGCATGGCGGAAATGATCTCCCAGTTGACATCATTGTCCTCCGCAATGAGGATGTTCATTCCTTCCAGGTCGGAATAGTCATTCTCCGGCTCAACGGACTTCGCCTCGGTTCCAAGAAGCGCGTTAATCTTATCATACAGCGTGGAGCGGAACAGCGGCTTGCTGACAAAGCCGTTCGCCCCGGCCTCCTTCGCCCTGTCCTCAATATCCGACCAGTCATAGGCGGAAACCAGCAGAATGGGCGTTTCCGATCCAGCTTCCGTGCGGATACGGCGAATGGTTTCGATGCCGTCAAGATCCGGCATCTTCCAGTCAAGGATCACAACACTGTAGTCCCGTCCTGTCTGATGCCGCTGCGCGATCATGTCGAGCGCTTCCTGTCCGCTCCCCGCGCGGCAGGCCGTTACGCCGAGTGACTCCAGGGTGTCAACCGCGGTATCCAGAAGGATCTCGTCGTCGTCGACGACCAGGACATCCATCGG
>CAJOQO010000271.1 GCA_905236545.1 uncultured Lachnospiraceae bacterium | reverse complement strand
GAATATAGAAAATCAGAAAGAGCGAAAGCACCTCGGTTTTCATAACCCCATCGGTGCCTTTCGCCAGAAAGGCGGATAATAACCATGAAAGAAACCGTGAGCATCCTGATTCCGGAAGACAAGGTTGATGAGAGAATCGCACAGCTGGGAGAGCAGATCAGCCAGGACTATGAAGGCCGGCAGGTTCATCTGATCGGGATTCTGAAAGGGAGTATCTTTTTCATCTGCGAGCTGGCAAAGCGGATCACCGTGCCTGTTACGATGGACTTTATGTCTGTCTCAAGCTATGGTGCCGGTACGAAGTCCAGCGGCGTTGTTAAGCTGATCAAGGATCTGGATGAGCCGATCATCGGAAAGGATGTCCTGGTTGTGGAGGATATCATTGACTCCGGCCGGACACTGAACTATCTGCTGAAGAATCTTTCCAGCAGGCAGCCTGCGTCGATCCGCCTGTGTACGATGCTTGATAAGCCGGAGCGGCGTGAGGTGGATGTTGAAGTGGATTATCAGGGATTCAGCATTCCGGATGAGTTCGTCGTCGGGTACGGTCTGGACTATGACCAGAGATATCGCAACCTCCCCTATATCGGAGTACTGTCAATAACAGAGGAGTAAAGGATTTTGAATAAAGGAATCAGGGCAACCTATCTCTATATCATGCTGGGACTATTGCTGATCCTGCTGATCTTTACGCTGAGGGACAGCTTTAACGGCCGCAGTGACATCACCGCCAGGGAACTGGACTCCATGCTGAAAAGCGGCAAAGTCTCTATGATTGAGATCGTCCAGAATGAAGAGGTTCCGACCGGATCGCTTAAGATCACAACGACAGACAATCAGGAGCTGTCTTTGAACGTCACGGATGTGAATGCCGCGGTACAGAAGGTATCCGACTACGACGTGACTGTCCGGGTGCAGGATATCTCAAGGCGGAGCACATTGTTCTCTACCTTCCTTCCTGTGCTTCTGACCGGCCTGATGGTGCTTTTCCTGTTTATGATGCTGAACCGTCAGTCGGGCGGCGGCTCTATGATGATGAACTTCGGAAAGAGCCGGGCGAAGATGTTCACGCCATCCGCGAAAAAGGTGACGTTCTCGGACGTCGCGGGACTGAAGGAGGAGAAGGAGGAACTGCAGGAGCTGGTGCAGTTTCTGTCCAGCCCGGAGGTGTTTCTCGGTGTCGGCGCAAGGATCCCGAAAGGGGTACTGCTGGTCGGTCCTCCGGGAACCGGTAAGACGCTTCTGGCACGGGCAACGGCAGGGGAAGCGGGCGTTCCGTTTTTCTCGATCTCCGGTTCTGACTTTGTGGAGATGTTTGTCGGAGTCGGCGCGAGCCGTGTGAGAGACCTGTTCGAGGAGGCGAAAAAGAATCAGCCGTGTATCGTGTTCATCGATGAGATCGATGCCGTCGGCCGCCGCAGAGGAACAGGCATGGGGGGCGGCCATGATGAGAGAGAGCAGACGCTGAACCAGCTTCTTGTGGAGATGGATGGATTCTCGGAGAATGAAGGCATCATCGTGATGGCTGCCACCAACCGGGTCGATATTCTGGATCCCGCGATCCTGAGAGCGGGGCGGTTTGACCGTCAGGTGCACGTGGGAAGGCCGGATGTAAGAGGGCGTCTGGAGATTCTTCAGGTGCATTCGAAGAAGAAGCCGCTGGCGGACGATGTGGATCTGAATACGGTTGCCAGAACCTCTGCAGGATTTACCGGAGCGGATCTTGAGAACCTCATGAATGAGGCGGCCATCAACGCCGCGAAGGAGCAAAGGGCGTTTCTGAAGCAAAGTGATATTGAGCATGCATTTATCCGGATCGGAATCGGTTCGGAGAAACACAGCCGGCTGATCTCCGAAAAGGAGAAGCGTATCACGGCATATCACGAGTCGGGACATGCGATCCTGTTCCACCTTCTGCCGGATGTCGGTCCGGTGCATACAATCTCGATTATCCCGACCGGACATGGCGCTGCGGGTTACACCATGCCGCTTCCGGAGAATGATGAGATGTTCGAGACCAGGGGAAGGATGCAGCAGACCATCGTTGTTTCTCTGGGCGGGCGCGCTGCGGAGGAGCTGGTGATCGGGGATGTGACGACGGGCGCGTCTCAGGACATCAAACAGGCAACGGCACTTGCCAGGGCCATGGTCACCAAGTATGGTTTCTCGGAGCGGCTGGGCCTGATTAACTATGAGCAGGGAGAGGATGAGATCTTTATCGGAAAGGATCTTGCTCATACCCGCCAGTACGGGGAGAGGGTTGCTTCCATCATTGACGAGGAAGTGAAGAAGCTGATCGATGAGGCTTACGAAACCGCATGCAGGCTGATCAGAGAACATCGTGATGTTCTGGACAGATCCGCTCAGCTTCTGCTTGAGAAGGAGAAGCTGAGCAGGGAAGAGTTCGAAGCGCTCTTCTGACACTGCTCCTCCATCGTGACCGCGTGCAAAATGGCACACCGATATACCGGAACACTGACTGCGTTCCTTTTCAGAGACAGCGCCGGGCCAGCGCTCTGTCTTGCTCCTGCGCTGTGGAACAGGATATGAGCAATATAGGCATATTGCACAAATAATCATTATTTATTTAGACAAGTTTGGGCAGACTTCGGCAGAATTTCATGCTATATATATAAGTGTAAAACCCCAATACATTATATAGTTTTTGCTACACCCCATAAGAGAATACCTTCTCCAAGGAAGAG
>CAJOQO010000270.1 GCA_905236545.1 uncultured Lachnospiraceae bacterium | reverse complement strand
AGCAGCACCTGCGGAAGCGGCCCCTGCGGAGGCAGCCCCGGTAAGCCAGGCTTCCGGTCCTCAGGTTACGATTACATCCGACGCCAACATCCGTTCGGATGCGGTCGAGAATGGAAATGTTGTTGGCGTGGTGAATGCCGGAACAACTGTTACACAGATCGGATCTGCAGACGGCTGGGTTCAGATTGACTACAACGGCGTCCAGGGCTATGTCAAAGCAAGCATGGTTGCCGGATGATTGATGAAGCTGAGAAAGCGTACCGGAACAGGTGCATTATTGCAATGTACCTGTTTTGATTTTAAGTCGTGTCAGGAAACTGATATTCAGTCAGAACAGATCAGTCGAAGCAAGCCGGCTGGAACCGGAGGGTTCGGAATGAAGAGAAGCAGATGGATCTATAGTGCGCTGATATTTTCAGTCGCAGTATGTATGGCAGGATGCGGACAGAACCGCCAGACTGCTGTAGAGACGACAAAAGAGAGTGAGGCGGCGGATCAGGCCGGGACAGCCCGGCCGGCAGAGCAGGCTGAGACGCAGGCGCAGCCTGAGACTCAGCTTCAGAACGCATCTGCCGTCAAGCCGAAAGAAACAGAAACAGAGCCGGAGAGCGAGACACAGAAGCTGATCACTTCAGTGGAGTATACATCAAAAGATGGTACGGTGAAGATCACGCTTCCGGATAATACCTGGAAGGTGACGCAGGATGCGGATGAGATGCGCGTTTTTTCCTCCGGAAGCGACGCGATGATTAATATCGTTCATGCCAGCACAGAGTCCGCGATGAAGACTTTGTCCATCCAGAAGACAAAGGAAGAACTGGAAGCGGCGCTCACAAAGCAGTATTCCGATGCCAATGCTTATGAGATTCAGAGTTTTGAGGTGAAAAAGGCAGACGATGTAGATATTTATCGTTATGTGGTGAAGTACAATGCCACCGCACGTATGTGGGCTTATTCCGTCACATATGGAATCGTTGCTCCGGATCAGGCCTATGTCATAACGGGAACTGTTACGGAAGACAACAGCGCACTGCTGAAAGCCGTGGAAGATTCCGTTGACAGCTTCACGGTTCTGAAGGATGAGAAGCTTAAGAATGTTACGGCGCTTACAACAGTTGCAGGAACGCCGGATACAGGAGAGACCTCCGCTTCTGCAGCGAATACCGGTTCCACGCAGGAAAACGGTTCGCTTGCATCTTACGGAACAAACTCTACCCTGTATGCTTCTGATACGGTGAATGTAAGATCCGGCCCGGGAACCGACACGGATGTCATCGGAGGCTTCAGTGCAGGCGATCCTGTAACGGTGACCGGAGAGACGAACGGATGGTATCAGATCAGTGCGAACGGACAGACCGGATATATCCGGAAGGATCTTCTGAGTACCACGCAGACGGCGCAGACGGCGCAGACAGATCAGACGAACTCGAACACGAATACGACGGATCAGTCCGGGACCGGTTCTGCAGATGCCGTGGCGCACGGTGAGAGCGCGACAGCGACGAATTATGGCTCTGCGGTGACGATGTACACATCAGACGGTGTAAATGTCAGGACACAGCCGAGTACCGGATCGGATGTCAGCGCGACGCTTGGCGGAGGAACGCCGGTTACGGTCATTGGTGAGACGGATAACTGGTTTGTGGTATCGACCGGCTCCGGAACAGGTTATATTTCGAAATCCCTGCTGAGCAATTCGGCTCCGGCCGGCGGAGGAACGACCTATGATCAGAGCCAGGCTTCCGGAACAGATACCCAGACTTATCAGGAAAACCAGGGCAACAGTGGTTCGTCTGATGGTTCGTCCGGCGGAGGAAACAGCGCATATGTATCCGGCGTAGTGACAAGTGCGACCGGGGACACCATCACGATCAGCGGGGATGATGGCAATACCTATACCGTTAATACCAGCGGTGCGGATATCTCCACATCAGAGGGATTGTATTCAGGCCTGTACGTCAATGTGGGTTATTCGACGAACGGCGACGGATCCCTGAACGCATCCTCGGTGACAGGCTGAGAGATTGTAAATAAACGAAAGGCAGGCATTTTATTCGCCTCCTGTATGAATCAGGATTGACTGTGGATGATGAAAAAGCTGCATGAGAGAGATGCAGCTTTTTTTCCAGGCAGGCACTTTCATGCGGTATAGCTGTACAGTCAGGAATTGAGCAGTTTCCCGCATGCAATTGTGCTGTCTCAGGAGCACTGGAGGAGAAACGGAGGGAATAATGAGTAAGTCGATCAGGACACCCGATGCAGATGACTTTTGTGACGCGATCCTTTCGCTTCGGTCGAGAGAGGAATGCTATCGTTTCTTTCAGGATGTCTGCACGGTCAACGAGCTGGCCAGCCTGTCACAGCGGTTCGCGGTAGCCAGGATGCTGACCCGGAAGAAAACATATCTGGAAATCGCGGAAAAAACAGGAGCATCCACCGCTACGATCAGCCGGGTTAACCGGGCGCTGGTCTATGGAAGCGATGGATACTCCATGGTACTGGACAGAATGGGGAATGCGGAAACAGACTGAATCGTTCTATTTCTTTCGTGCCGCATCGTCCTGCTGCGCGTCGTCTTCATGAAAGTATCTGTCGATCAGCTTTTCGATGAGCATCCTGCGGACAAACACATCATAAGAGAGCATGTTAATCATGGCGAGGACGCGGAGGAATTCGCGTTCCCGGTCCTGCGCATCGGAGAAATAGTCCGCAGCGGTATCAACCATGTCATTGACGTCTTCCCGGAAATTCTTTTGCCGGTCACGGTTCATGCGAACAATCTCGGAATACAGGTCATCGATTCCCCTTCCCGAGGAGGCGTGGAAGTACTTCTCTCCGATCGGCTCCAGCACGGCCTGAATATCCTGCAGAGAAAGTGTTCCTTTAAAATAATAGATCAGGACGAGGAGCATGATATGCTCCCGGGTGTATTTTTTCCTTTCCGGGGGCGGAAGCAGTTTGTTCTTCGCGTAGTTGTTGATCATCGTCTTTGTGAGGATCTTATCCTCGTCGTGACGCCGCGCCTGTTTCAGGTGATCATCCATATACGTGGTTACCTGATCCATGTACAGACTGATATCCGGAATCTCTGACGGGTCGATCAGATCCACCTTATCAACTGCATCCAGCAGATAAAACAGCAGTTCCTTACTCTTTTCGCTGCTGCGTCCGGATGAGTCAGAACCATTCGTGTGTTTTTTAGAAGCCATAGAATGTTACCTCCATATATACATTATATAGTTTTAATTACTAGATAGCAAGCATGGGGAGAGAAAACATTGAGGAAGATGGAATTCAAAATGGAGCGTGAGAACCTGGTCAAAAAGGGGGACCGTATCCATGTGACAGAAGGAAAACTGCCCGAGTCGTGGTACTATACGATAGAACCGGCAGTGGCGATGAGCGCGAACTATTCCCTGCGGGAGCGGCTGAAGGTCTTTGACGGAATCGTGGAAGAGATCCGTACAGATGAGAGCGGATTCACGGTTATCGCGTCCTTTGACGAATGAGCCGGAAGACAATAACGCAGAAGATAATGCAGAAAGATAATAAGGAAGCAGAAGGAAGATTATGACGCAGAACAATAATAGGATAGCTTCGCTGAACCCGGAACAGCTGCGGGCGGCAACCCATCAGGACGGCCCGCTTCTGATTCTGGCCGGAGCGGGATCCGGAAAGACCAGAGTCCTTACAAACCGGATCGCCTGGCTGATCGGGGAGCAGGGGGTCGCTCCATGGAACATTATGGCGATCACATTTACCAATAAAGCGGCGAGGGAGATGAAAGAACGTGTCGAGGCCAGTGTGGGAACGTGGTCTGAGGCAGTGCATGTGGCAACGTTTCATTCCACCTGTGTACGGATCCTCAGACGGTTTATTGACAGGCTCGGGTATAACAGGAGCTTCGATATCTATGATACGGATGATACAAAGAACCTGATGAAAGACATCTGCCGGCAGATGGAGATCAACACGAAGTACCTGAAGGAGAAAATGCTTCTTGCAAGAATCTCACATATGAAGGATGAACTGATCGATGCCGGGCAGTGCCGCGAGGATGCGCTTCGGGCCGCGGATCAGAGAGAACTGCTGATCGCTGAGGTATATGCCGAATATCAGCGCAGGCTCAAGCGGAGCAATGCGCTGGATTTTGATGACCTGATCTGCCTTACGGTTAAGCTTCTGCGGGAACACAGGGATGTGCTGGAGTATTATCAGGACCGGTGGAAATACCTGATGGTTGATGAGTATCAGGACACGAACAAAGCTCAGTTCGTCTTCATCTCTCTGCTGGCGCAAAAATACAGGAACCTCTGTGTGGTGGGGGACGATGACCAGTCGATCTACCGGTTCCGTGGGGCTGACATCGGAAATATCCTGAATTTTGAACAGATCTTTCCGGAAACAGAGGTGATCCGTCTGGAGCAGAATTACAGGTCTACCCAGAATATTCTGGATGCGGCAAACAGTGTTATCGTCAACAATAAAGGCCGCAAGAGAAAGCGGCTGTGGACAGAACGCGGACAGGGGGAAAACATCAACGTCAGAAGATTCGATGACGGACGCATGGAGGCAAAGTTTGTTGCGGATGATATCCTGAGGAAGAAACGCCAGGGAACCTTTGACTTCAGACAAAGCGCGGTACTTTACCGGACCAATGCGCAGTCCCGTGCGGTTGAGGAACAGCTTCTGTATGAAAACATTCCCTACACGATCGTCGGCGGAACCAATTTCTATGCAAGGCGTGAGATCCGGGATATCCTCGCGTATCTGCGCGTCATCCTGAACAGCAGCGATGATGTGGCAGTAAAGCGGATTATCAATGTTCCGAAGAGAGGGATCGGGCAGACATCGGTCGGCAGGGTTGAGGAATACGCGCATGCGCACGACATGAGCTTCTATGATGTGGCAAGAATGGCGGATAAGATTCCGGGGATCGGAAGGGGCGGCCTGAAGATCCGACAGTTCGTGCATCTGATAGAAGAGCTGAAGAAGACGGCGGCCGGGACTTCTGTAACCGGCCTGATCCGTATCCTCCTGGACAGGACAGGATACGAGGAGGAGCTGAGACTGGAAGAGACGGACGAGGCGATGGACCGGCTCGGGAATATCGGTGAGCTGCTGAACAAGGCAGCCGCCTATGAGACGGCAGGGAAGGCTTCCCCGGATCCGTCCGGAGGCGCTGTCTCAGTCCCGTCCGAAAGTGCTGCTCAGCCCTCCCTGCAGGGATTTCTGGAAGAAGTATCACTGGTAGCGGACATCGACTCCTTTGACGGGGAGGACGACAGAGTGGTGCTGATGACGCTGCACTCCGCCAAGGGGCTGGAGTTTCCCAATGTATACATGATCGGGATGGATGAGGGGCTGTTTCCCAGCTATCAGGCAACCTGCTCCGATGACCCGTCTGATATGGAAGAAGAGCGAAGACTGTGCTATGTGGGCATCACACGCGCGATGGATCAGCTGACGATGACAGGCGCCCGCATGAGGATGCTTCGCGGGCAGCCGGAGCTGTACAGTGAATCCCGTTTTCTGGAGGAACTGCCGCAAAATGCAGACATGCAGCCGGCCAGGGGAAGGAAGAGAAGCCCTCAAACATCTTCCTCAAAGCCATGGGAAAGGCAGGGGAAGTCTTTCACCAGGCAGAAACCGTTTTTCCTCTCTGACGAAGGCGTTCCGGTATCTGCAAAGGAACTGGAATACGATGTGGGAGATACGGTCAGCCATGTAAAGTTTGGACAGGGCATCGTAAAGGAGATCCGCGACGGAGGCCGGGATAAAGAGGTCACCGTAGAATTTGAGCGCTTCGGAATCAAGAAGATGTTCGCCGGATTCGCGAAACTGAAACGTATTGAATGACGCATCACATAAGACATTGCATATAGCATATCATAAAGTGAATAAGCAATGCTGTATGCTGTGTTTTCAGGCGTTGTCCGTCATGGATATCTTTATATGGATAAAATGAAAAAGCTGTGGTATACTCAAAACAGCAGGCAGAAAAACCCTTATTAATTTGGAAAGGAATTCGATCGACATGATGAAGAAGGAAGAACTGATAGAAGCCCTCAGAGATCGCGACAATGCAAAGCATAAGAACGCCATACTGTGGTGCCTGGCAATTATCGGCGCGATTGCGGCAATTGCGGCGATAGCTTATGCGGTCTATCGTTATCTGACTCCGGATTATCTGGAGGATTTTGATGATGATTTTGATGATGACTTCGATGACTTCTTTGATGACGATGAAGAAGTGTCCGAAGAAGGCGAAGATGCTGAGGACGCTGAGGATGCAGAATCTGAGGAAGCTGAATCGGAAGCTGCCGGAGAGGCTGCAGAAGAAAGGGCTGAGGGATCTGAAGAGTAAGAAACGACTCGGATTGATTCCGGTTCAGACACGGATGATTTCCTGAACCGGAACGGAGACGGAGCTGCTGCATGCGCGGCAGCTCTTGTTTTTTCCGGACTATGTCCGGCGCGATCAGACAGCAGATGAGAATGGCATCGGGATTAAGGAAACACTGATGATATCAGTGTTTGCTCAGGGCGCGGCCAGCGCATTCCGACGAGGAGTATCTATGAAAAGAAGAGAGATTATCGAGGGGGAGATCGGACGCTATGAGTATCCCGGTATCGGGATCATCCATACCGAAGACTGTGAAGTGGCTCTGAAGGGAGTTTTGCCCGGACAGAAGGTACGGTGCAGGATCAGGAAAGCAGGCAAAACAAAATGCGATGCGATGCTTCTGGAGATTCTGGAACCATCTTCGATTGAGGGGGAAAGCAGATGCCCTCATTATCCTGAATGCGGAGGCTGTCAGCTGCAGACGGTTCCTGTTGAGGAGCAGATGGCGATCAAGTCAGAACAGATTCGTACCCTTCTGGAAGATGTGCTGGAGGATCCGGAAGAGGGATGGTTTGAAGGAATAGTTCCATCTCCGGCTGAGGAGGGATACCGGAACAAGATGGAATTCACGTTCGGAGATCCCTTCAAGGATGGTCCTATGGTGCTTGGCATGCACAAAAAAGGAAGCTTCTATGACATCGTGGACGTGCCGGAATGCAGGATCGTAGATGCTGACATCCGGAAGATCCGCACGGCAGTCCTGCAGCTGGCGTCAGAAACCACATATCCCTACTACCACAGGCTGACACACAGAGGCTTTTACAGGCATCTGCTGGTGCGAAAGGCCAGAGCAACCGGACAGATCCTTGTGGATCTCGTAACGACAACACAGTTTCGGCCTGAGATGACGATGGAAGAGCTCGACAGACGGCTGGTCGAAACGCTGACAGCGCTTCCGCTTACAGGCACGGTCACAGGTATCCTGCATACCTGCAATGATTCGGTTGCGGATACCATTCACAACGATAAGACTGTGATCCTGTATGGGACGGACCGGATCGTGGAAAAACTGCTGGGAATGGAATTCGAGATCACGCCGTTTTCCTTCTTCCAGACGAACTCCGGGGGAGCGGAAGTGCTGTATGATAAAGTGCGCACCTATATCGGAGACACCAAAGACAAGGTGATCTATGATCTGTACAGCGGAACCGGAACGATCGCCCAGATTCTTGCTCCCGTCGCAAAGCATGTAACAGGTGTCGAGATCGTGGAGGAAGCAGTAACTGCCGCATGGGAGAATGCCAGGCGTAATCATCTGGAAAACTGTAACTTTATCTGCGGGGATGTCATGAAGGTAGTTGGCTCCCTGCCGGAGAAACCAGATCTGATCGTACTGGATCCGCCCAGGGAAGGCATTCATCCGAAAGCCATGCCCGGGATCCTGAAGTTCGGTGCAGACCGGATTGTGTACATCTCATGCAAAGCAACCAGCCTGAAACGGGATCTGGTTCCGCTTCAGCTCGCAGGATACAGGGTTAAGAAAGTGTCATTAATCGATCTCTTTCCAGGCACTTTACATGTTGAGACTGTGTGCCTCTTGAGCAACACCCAAAGACCAAAGAAAGAGTCCTATATTACGCTTGATGTGGAGATGGCAGATTACTATCGCATCAAGAACGAAGGGAAGAATTCTACCACCTAAAGT
>CAJOQO010000269.1 GCA_905236545.1 uncultured Lachnospiraceae bacterium | reverse complement strand
CGGTCAGGACTGCGACAAGGCCAATGTCAAGAACATGATCGCCGGCAAGCAGTCGATGTCCGTCTTCAAGGATACCCGTACGCTGGCTGAGCAGGTTGTCAAGATGGTCGGACAGATCCTGAACGGCGAGGACGTAGATGTCAACGACGAAGAGACCTACAACAACAACGTGATCGTAGTTCCGTCCTTCCTGTGCGAACCGGTATTCGCGGATGCGAACAACTATAAGGAACTGCTTCTGGATTCCGGTTACTACACCGAGGATGACCTCAAGTAATCAGGGACAAAAAGATTCCTGAGGAGTTCTAACTGAACATGAATCAGGTATATGGGCGGGTGATGAACCCGCCTATATATCTCAGTGGAGACGCTGAGCGTGTACCGCTGAGAGAAAGATCCATTCTGTGCGCTGCGTCCGGAGGGCGTGCCGCAGGATGCCGGGAAATGGGTATTTTCGTCTGAAAGACGATCATTTGGAGGGAGACACATTGGCTAAGATAATTCTGGAGATGAAGAATATCACGAAGACCTTCCCCGGAGTCAAAGCGCTGGATAATGTCAATCTCAAGGTTGAGGAGGGTGAGATCCACGCCCTGGTCGGAGAGAACGGCGCCGGCAAGTCCACACTGATGAATGTGCTGAGCGGGATCTATCCGTACGGATCCTATGAGGGTGACATCATATATGAGGGAGAGGTCTGTAAGTTTCATAAGATAAAAGACTCTGAGAGCAAGGGGATCGTCATTATCCATCAGGAGCTGGCGCTTGTGCCGGAGATGACGATCGGCGAGAATATGTATCTCGGCAATGAGGTTGGCCGGAAGAGCGCGATCGACTGGGACAAGACCTACTCCGAGGCGGATAAATATCTGAAGATGGTCGGCCTGACCGAATCATCCAAGGTAAAGGTAAAAGAGATCGGAACCGGCAAGCAGCAGCTGGTTGAGATTGCGAAGGCGCTCTCAAAGCATGCAAGGCTGCTGATCCTGGACGAGCCGACCTCCTCCCTGAACGAGGAAGACTCCAAAGCGCTGCTTGATCTGATGCTTGGCTTCAAGAAGCAGGGCATGACGATGATCATCATCACGCATAAGCTGAACGAGGTGGCGTATGTATCCGACAAGATCACGGTTGTGCGTGACGGTTCCACGATCGAGACCCTGGACTGCCACGGCGCGGAGCAGATCTCGGAGGACCGCATCATCAAGGGCATGGTCGGACGTGAGATGACCAACCGCTTCCCGAAGCGTGAGAATGTCCCGATCGGCGATGTCATGCTGGAGGTTTCGAACTGGACGGTTCAGCACCCCAAGTACACGGAGCGCAACGTTGTCAACGATGTTTCCATGAATGTCCGCAAGGGAGAGGTTGTCGGTATCTACGGCCTGATGGGCGCGGGACGTACCGAGCTTGCCATGAGTATCTTCGGACAGTCCTACGGAACGCTTCTGTCGGGTACGCTGAAGATCGACGGCAAGGAAGTAAAGCTGAAGAAGACGCCTCTGGATGCGATCAGGCACAAGATTGCCTACGTTACGGAGGACCGCAAGGGCAACGGCCTGGTTCTGACCCAGTCGATCCGCGTGAATACGACTCTGGCGAACCTGGGAGGTGTCTCCAGTCATACCGTTCTGGATACCGACGCGGAGTTCGCGGCCGCGGAAGAATACCGCAGAAAGATGAATACGAAGACGCCGTCCGTGGAGCAGCTGGTCGGGAACCTGTCCGGCGGCAACCAGCAGAAGGTTCTGCTGGCCAAGTGGATGTTCGCGGAGCCGGATGTCCTGATCCTGGACGAGCCGACCAGAGGAATCGACGTCGGCGCGAAGTACGAGATCTACTGCATCATCAACGACCTGGCTAAGGAAGGAAAGTCGGTTATCATGATTTCCTCCGAGCTTCCCGAGGTCATCGGCATGAGTGACAGGATCTATATCATGAACGCCTCGCGTATCGTCGGTGAGATGAGAGCAGAGGAGGCAACCCAGGAGAATATCATGGGTATGATCCTTGCTTCAGGAAGGGGGGACTGATTATGCAGACAAGATCGGCAAAAGCCTTTTTCAAGAAGAACACCATGATCATCGCCCTGATCGTTGTGATCGCGTTCTTCTACTGGCGGACCGGCGGAACGATTCTGCTTCCCCAGAACATCAATAACCTGTTTTCCCAGAACGCCTATGTGTTCGTACTGGCCACAGGTATGCTGTGCTGTATTCTGACCGGCGGCAACATCGACCTTTCGGTCGGATCTGTCGTCTGTTTCACCGGCGGCATCGGAGCGGTTCTTCTTGACAGGGACTTCAACTGGCTGCTGGTTGCCATCATCATGCTGGCGGTCGGACTTGCCATCGGCGCGTTTCAGGGCTTCTGGATTGCCTACATCTCCGTTCCGCCCTTTATCGCAACGCTGGCCGGCATGTACGCCTTCCGCGGCCTGTCAAACGTTGTTCTGCAGGGTTACTCCATCGGCGTGGACAACGCGACATTCCTGAATGTCTTCGGCGGCGGCGCAAACTGCTATATTCCCGGGTTCCTCGGGAAGGCGGGCAATATGGATCTGACCTGCCTGATTGCAGGCGTTATCATTGCGGCTCTGTTTGTTGTATTGAATATCAAGACCTGGATTACCCGTAAGGTAAAGGGTTATACCAATGACAGCATGGCGGGTGAGTTTGTCAAGGTTGCCATCATGGCGGTCCTGATTCTTTATATCGCCTGGAAACTGTCGCAGTTCAAGGGGATCCCGACTGTCGTGATCTGGATTCTTGTCGTTCTCCTGGTCTACAACTATATCACGAAGAAAACTGCGATCGGCCGCTATCTGTACGCGGTGGGCGGAAACCGGAAGGCTACCGAGCTGTCAGGTGTAAACACCAAGAGAGTTTTCTTCATCGCCTACTCGAATATGGGACTTCTGGCAGGCCTGGCCGGCATCCTGACCCTGGCAAGAATGGTGCAGGGCAACCCGACCTTCGGACAGGGCTATGAGATGGACGCGATCGCTGCCTGCTTCATCGGAGGAGCTTCCGCTTACGGCGGAATCGGAACGGTTCCCGGAACCGTCATCGGTGCCGTGCTTCTGGGCGTTATTAACCAGGGCATGAGTATCATGGGCGTATCCACGAACTACCAGAGTGTCGTCAAGGGCCTGGTTCTCCTGATTGCAGTCCTGTTCGACGTTGTCTCCAAGAAGAAAGAATAAGGAGGTGAGGAAAGATGAAAAAGGATGCAAAAACTCTGTTAAAAGACAATACCATGCTCATCGTCCTGGTTCTCGTCTTCGTCTTCTTCACGATAACGACAAAGGGTATGATGTTCCAGCCGATGCAGTTTAACGCGCTGATCACCCAGAACGCCTACGTTTTCATCCTGGCCTGCGGCATGCTGATGTGCATGCTGACCGGCGGTAATATCGACCTGAGCTGCGGCGCTTTCGTCTGCCTGGTCGGAGCGGTCGGCGGATATCTGATGATCGTCAAGGAGCTGAATGTCGGCCTGTCGATCGTACTCATGCTGCTGGTCGGCGTGGTGTATGGATGCGTGCTCGGCTATCTGGTGGCGTATGTGGAGATTCCGCCCTGGATCGCGACCCTGGCAGGATACCTTGCCTTCCGCGGACTCGGAACCCAGATCCTGAGCGCAAACAGCTCTACCGGTTCGCTGGCTCCCTTCCCGGACTCTTTCGTCAATATCTTTGCGGGAAAGGTCTTCGGAACCAAGCTCGGCGTGATGAACATCCCCTGCATCGTTGTGGGCGTGATCGCCTGCCTGGTGCTCGCCATTCTGAATATCCACAGCCGCAATGCAAGAGCCAGAAAAGGCTATGACGCGGATTCCATCGCATGGACGCTTGGAAAAACCGTTCTTCTGGCCGCGGTTATCATGCTGTTTGCCTATAAGCTGGCGATGTCCGGCGGCATTCCGGCAGTTCTGATCTGGGTTGCGGTGATTGTCCTGCTCTACAGCTTTATCACGGGCAAGACAACCATCGGCCGCCATTTCTATGTGGTAGGCGGCAACCGTGAGGCCGCGCGTCTGTCCGGTATTGATACCAGAAGAGTCATGTTCCTGGCTTACCTGAACATGGCGGTGATCACGGTCATCACTTCTTTCGCGGTTCTGGGCAAGATGAAGGCTGCCAACTCAACGCTTGGCACCAACTACGAGATGGATGCCATCTCAGCCTGCGTTGTCGGCGGCGTCTCCGCGTACGGCGGAGCAGGAACCGTCCCGGGCATGCTGGTCGGAGCGCTTCTGATCGGTGTGATCAACCTGGGCATGAGCCTGATGGGCGTTGACGCAAACTTCCAGAAGGTTGTCAAGGGCATCGTCCTGCTCGGAGCGGTTGCATTTGACATCATCTCCAAGCAGAAGTCAAAATAAAACAGATTTATGGTATCATAAAGGAGATCTGTGCTTCCGGGCCAGATCTCCTTTTTCCGAAATGGGAAACCTGTATCGTTTTGCTGCGTCTGCCGGCGGCAGCGCTGAATGAAGTATGATTGGGGAACCAGGTGAGAAAACTGATCTATGTGATGACAGCCATCCTGGGAATCGCGGGGATCTTTGTGATCGGGCTGTATATCCAGACACAGAACAGGGTACGTGAACTTGATCCGGGTTCGGATGGATACCGGACCTATAACAGGCATTACCTTTTTGTTTCGTCCGACGTGTCCCGGATGCTTACGGACATCTATGAGAGATGCTCGCAGTCCTGCGAAAAGTCCGGCGCATGGCTGGAATGGTGCGGGAAAGAGACTCCGGGGAACTATTCCGCAGCGGACTGCATCGACATCTCGATTGCCATGAAGGCCGACGGAATCATCGTATACCCGGACGGCTCCGATAACCTTTCGGGGGCGATCACAAGAGCCTCTGAGGCAGGAATTCCGGTCATCACGGTTCTGCGTGACCTTCCTGATTCCGACAGGGTAAGCTACGTCGGCGTTTCCAACTATCAGATGGGAGACCTGTATGGCGGACAGCTTCTCAGCCTTATGCACAATGGCAGGAATGAGGTCTGCCTCCTGACGGACGCCGGTGATTCGGAGAATGAAACACAGCTGCTTTATACACAGATGGTTCAGGCAGTCCGGAACGGCGCTCCCTCCGGAAAAACGATGGTTCTCAGGACAGAGAGCGTGAACAGCAGGATGGATTTCGACGCGGAGGAGGTGATCCGCGACCTCCTGCTGGGAGAGGAAAGACCGGATATCCTGATCTGCCTGAACAGCGTACAGACCGAATGCGCCATCCAGGCCCTGATCGAGTATAACCTGGTCGGAAAGGTTCAGGTGATCGGATACTATGTTACGCCGCAGATTCTCCAGGCGCTGCGGCAGGATCTGATTCCGGTCACGATGACGGTCGATACACAGGCGATCGGCGACTACAGTGTACAGGCGCTGGATGAATACCTTGACCTTGGCCGGACCAGCAGCTATTACAACATCACGCTTTACGGCATCACGCCGGTGACGGCAGAACGGTATGAGGCGGAGCTTACCCTGTCTTTGGAGGAGGAGAAATGAGGAAAAAAAGGATCCGGTTCTTCTCTTCTGTCCAGACGCGCATCACGGCTGTCGTCGCGGCCGTTCTTCTGCTCGTGCTGTCCGCGATCGCCTTCACGTTTCAGCAGAGCCGGGAGACGGTTCAGCAGATCAATGAGGTATTCGCCTCGAACGCAGTCATCATGAGACTCGGGGACACCCTGGCGGCGGCGCAGACCGGTATGCATGAATACCTGAGCACGAAGAGCTCCGCTTCCCTGGAAAACTTCTACCGCAATGAGCAGGAGCTTCGGGAGATGACGGACGATCTGAATGACCGGAACGTAGGCAGCGAGCTCCTGATGCTTGAGAAGAATATCCGTCTGATGACCCAGTCCTATCTGACGGTCTCTGAAGATGCGATCCAGGCCAGACGCGGAAGAAACGTGGAGGGATATAAAGCGTATTTCGCACAGGCCAGCACGCTGTTTGAGTATATCAATAATTATATCTACGCGCTGAACAGCAGGCGTTTTTCCAGGAATACGGAGAATTACCTTTCCCTGATGAACAGCATGAGAATCGTGGAGCGAATGAGCCTCGTGATGATCATCCTGGCAAGCGCTGTCGCCCTGCTGCTGTGTGTGATGAGTGTGAGAGCGATGATCGATCCGCTCCGGACGCTTTCCGCCGCTGCGGAGAGTGTGGCGGGCGGAGACTTCAGCGTTGACGTGAAGGAGTCAGGAAGAGAAGATGAAGTCGGCGTCGTCACGAACGCGTTCCATGAGATGCTGGGCAGTATCCGGACCTATATCGAGTCCCAGCGGACATCGATGGAAAAAGAAGCGCAGATGAAGGAAAATGAGCTTTCCATGGAGGCTCATCTGAAAGAGGCGCAGCTGAAATTCCTGCAGGCACAGATCAACCCGCACTTTCTGTTTAACAGCCTGAACGCGGGATCCCAGCTCGCGATGATGGAGAGCGCGGACCGGACGGAGCATTTCCTGTCCCGCATGGCACAGTTCTTCCGCTATAACGTTCAGAAAACGGAAGGGGACGCTTCCCTCAGCGAAGAGATCGCGTCCGTCGACAATTATATCTATATCCTGAATGTGCGCTTCGCCGGCGACATTCATTATGAGAAACAGATCGATGAATCGATCAATTTCGATGAAA
Organism: uncultured Lachnospiraceae bacterium; assembly: GCA_905236545.1. Taxonomy (GTDB): domain Bacteria; phylum Bacillota; class Clostridia; order Lachnospirales; family Lachnospiraceae; genus Porcincola. The sequence goes on along the minus strand of CAJOQO010000269.1, from coordinate 3,403 downwards.
CCAGGATGCCCAGCATGATACTGCAGCCGATCGTGGAAAACGCGATTCAGCACGGGATTCACGACGATCATGAGCATGGAGTGGTGACGCTCTCGGTGGATATGGTTCCGGAAAATGAAAATGAATCCGGGGCGGACTGTGTCCGGATCACGGTTGCGGACAATGGCGCCGGCATGACCCGCAGGCAGATCGAGAAGATCCTGCATCATCAGCCGCCGGAAGAAGAGGACCCGAAGGAGAGGAAGTCCGATTCCACCGGAATCGCGATGGAAAATGTGATCTCCCGCCTGGAGCTTTACTACGGCCGGAGCGGCCTGCTTGGCATCTGGAGCGACGGGCCGGGCTGCGGAACGGAGGTAACGGTTCTCCTTCCGGTGGAGAAGGAGAAAGGCTTAACCGGCAGAAAGGACAGACATGTATCGCATACTGATCGCTGATGATGAAGGCATTATGGTGGAGTCACTCAAGGAGATCATACTGAGACAGTTCCCGCAGAACGTGGAAATTGCCGTGGCAAAGACAGGAAGAACCGCGATTGAGCAGGCGGAAACCTTTCATCCGGACATTGTATTCATGGATATCCAGATGCCCGGGATCAACGGAATCGCTGCGATCCGGGAGATCCGTTCCTTCAACACGTCCTGCCTGTTCTATGTGATCTCCGCCTATGACAAGTTTGATTACGCGCAGGACGCAATCTCACTCGGTGTCGAGAAATATATCATGAAGCCGGTTTCCCGCAGCCTGATCATCCAGACCGTGACGGACGCCATGCAGAAGGTGGACAGGCTGCGCGAGAAACGCTCCGATCAGCTTAAGATCCAGGAAAAGCTGGAGACGATTATTCCCGTTGTCGAAAACGGATTCGTTACCGGCATGCTGCTCTCGGATGACATGCAGGATGAAGAATACTACCGGAACCTTCTGGAAATCACGGAGAAGGACGCTTATGTGGAGGTGATTCAGTTCGGTACGGAGGATCCCTCCGGCGGACTGCTGAGTCCGGTGGAAAGCCGGGTGAAGGCACAGGACAACTATATGCAGATCCGGTCTGTCATTAAGTCTTTTCAGCGCTGCATCATCGGGCCTGTGATGAGCGACCGGATCGTGCTGGTGGTTCCTCATGAGGACGAAACGGTCACCTACGATGAGCGGATCGAGGCGATCAACAATATGAGATCTCTTTTGCAGCGGCTGTCCCAGATGCTGTCCATGCGTGTAAGGGCGGGGATCGGGAGGATCTGCCGGTTCGCGGACCTTCGCATGAGCTACATGGAAGCGGTGAATGCGCTTCGCGATTCCCGTGCGCGTGTCGTGCATATTGAGGATATCTCGGCGCACGGAATCTACGAAGACGATTATCCGATCGAGCTGGAGCGGGATGCCTTTACCGCACTGTCCAGGGGAGACGTGCCTGCGGTTCGGGAGAAGGTGAACCTGTTCTGCGACTGGATGATCCGCCATGATCCGGAGGATCTTGACAGCATGCGTCTGAAGGCTCTGGAGATCGTTCTCAGGTCGGAGCACGAGGCATTCAACGCGGGATCCGTCAACTATGCATTTGACTATCGAAAAGACTACCTGACACAGGTGAATGCGCTGCAGAGTGCGGAGAAGATCCGGAGCTGGTTTGTGGACAATATGACAGCCATCACCGGGTCGATTCATAACCAGGCGGAGGAGAAGGATGAATCTACGGTTTCAAGAGCCTGCAAGTTCATCCAGGAGAACTTCCGGCGGGAACTGTCCCTGGATGATGTATCGAAGGAAGTGAATGTAAGCCCCTACTATTTCAGCAAGCTGTTCAAGGAGGAGATCGGAGAAAACTTCATCGATTACCTGACATCCCTCAGGATCCAGAATGCGAAGGAGCTTCTGAGGCGCCCGGTTCTGTCGATCCGGGAGGCGGGGCTGCAGTCAGGCTACGCCGACCCGAACTATTTCAGCAGGATCTTTAAGAAACAGACCGGCATGACGCCGCGTGAATACCGCGAACAGAATCTGTAAGGAACAGGTTCTAATGACTACGGGGGAGACTGTCATGAAACATGATACCAGACACATGAGACTACCGGCGGGGGCGGTTCTGGCAGGCCTTCTTCTGTGTGTGATGGCCGCTGTATCCGGATGCGCGGGGGAACCTGGCAGGATGGCGGAGGTACAGCAGGAGACAACGGCCGATGACGCAGAACATATCCGGATCGGGATCTCCTTCGACTCATTTGTCATAGAACGCTGGCTGAGGGACAGAGACGTCTTCGCGGCGACCGCCAAGAATCTTGGCGCGGAAGTCAACGTGCAGAACGCGAACGGTGATGTAAAAGAGCAGATTTCGCAGATCGAGTACCTGATCGACAAGAAGATGGATGTCATCACGATCATTCCGATCGACGCGGAGGCCCTGGCAGGCGTCGTGGGGAAAGCAAAGCAGGCAGGGATCCGTGTCATCAGCTATGATCGCCTGATCCGCAATGCCGGTACGGATCTGTATATCTCGTTTGACAACCGTATGGTCGGAACCCTCATGGGGCAGTCCCTGGCCGGGAGCCTGCCGGACGGGGGAAACATTTTCCAGATCCAGGGTTCCTCCAGCGACTACAATGTCGATCTGGTCCGGGAAGGTTTTGAGGAAGCGCTGGCGGGAACGGGAATCAATATCGTTTATTCGACCTTCTGCGACAACTGGCTGGCGGAGCTGGCATTTGACGCGGTCGGGGAGGGGCTGGACCGATGCGGCGGAAAAGTGGATGGAATCATGTGCGGCAACGATGATCTGGCCGGACAGGCGATCCGTGCCCTGACAGAGAATAAGATGGCTGGCTCCGTCCCGGTTGTGGCGCAGGATGCGGAGCTGAGCGCCTGCCAGCGGATCGTTGAGGGGACACAGACCATGACGGTTTACAAGTCGGTGGACAAGGAGGCGTCAGCCGCGGCAAAGCTGGCAGTTGCTCTGGCAAAGGGCGAGGACATAACGGATCCGGACAGTGCGATCCCGGTTACGGAAACCATGAACGACGGAAGCGGGGAGGTACCGTACTATCCGCTGGAACCGGTTGCCGTGACAAAGGACAATATGGATGAGATCATAATTGATGGCGGGTTCCACCAGAGGGAAGATGTGTACCTGAACATTGATTGAAGACCGGTCGGCGGCTGGTGATCAGGGTGCGGCCTGTAAGGCCCGGAAATCATGGAATATGACGAAAATCCCAAATCTCATTGACAAGGATTTGGCACAATGCTACATTAAAATCAACTATATAACCCGGAGAGGTTCCGGAAAAAAGGAGGATGAAACATGAAGAAAAACACGCTTTCCGTACTTGGTATCGCTGCAGCAGCCAGCATGGTATTCACGATGACCGCCATGGCTGACGGTAACGCGGACAAACCGCTGGTATGG
>CAJOQO010000268.1 GCA_905236545.1 uncultured Lachnospiraceae bacterium | reverse complement strand
TATGTGCCTCAGACGGATACCTATATCGAGAAGGACTCTTCGATCAATGACGAGATCGACAAGCTCCGGCTGTCTGCCACGGCTTCCCTGGCGGAGCGCAGGGATGTTGTCGTGGTAAGCTCGGTCTCGTGCATCTACGGACTGGGCAGCCCCATAGATTTCAAGGAGATGGTGCTGTATCTGCGCGTCGGCGATGAGAGAGACCGCAATGAGATTCTGAAGAAGCTGGTTCAACTGCATTATGACAGGAGCGATGTTGATTTCCATCGGTCAACCTTCCGGGTAAGGGGGGATGTGCTCGATATCTTCCCCGCCAACACAGATGACTATGCTTACCGTGTCGAATTCTTCGGGGACGAGATCGACCGGATCACACAGATTGATCCTCTGACGGCGAGAGCCATCAGCTCATTGAGCTTTATCGGTGTCTTCCCGGCGTCCCATTATGTCACGCCGCAGGAGAAGGTGATCGAAGCCGTACACAGAATCGAGAAAGAGCTGGAAGCGCAGGTGAAGTATTTCCGCTCGGAAGACAAGCTTCTGGAAGCACAGCGTATCTCCGAACGCACCAACTATGACATCGAGATGCTGCGTGAGACAGGGTTCTGCTCCGGGATCGAGAACTATTCCCGGCATATGGAGGGGCGCGCGGAAGGAACGCCGCCTCAGACGCTGCTGGACTATTTTGAAGATGATTTCCTGATCATTATCGATGAATCCCATATGACATTGCCGCAGCTTCGCGCCATGTACAATGGAGACCAGTCCCGCAAGAACACGCTGGTGGACTATGGATTCCGCCTGCCAAGCGCGAAGGATAACCGGCCGCTGAAGTTCGAAGAGTTCGAGGATAAGATTGACCAGATCCTGTTCGTCTCGGCAACCCCGGGCCCTTATGAGAAGGATCATGAGCTGCTGCGTGTTGAGCAGATCATCCGTCCCACCGGCCTGCTGGATCCGGCGATCAGTGTGCGCCCCGTGGCCGGCCAGGTTGATGACCTGATCGGCGAGATCAACCGGGAAACCGCGAAGGGAAACAAGATTCTCGTCACCACGCTTACGAAAAAGATGGCGGAGGATCTGACGGAATACCTGAAGGACGCGGGGATCCGGGTGAATTATCTGCATTCGGACGTGGATACTCTGGAGCGGACGAAGATCATCCGTGACATGAGACTGGACGTGTTTGACGTGCTGGTCGGCATTAACCTTCTGAGGGAAGGCCTGGACATCCCGGAGATCACCCTGGTTGCGATTCTGGACGCGGACAAAGAGGGCTTCCTTCGTTCGGAAACTTCCCTGATCCAGACGGTCGGAAGAGCGGCCCGCAATTCCGAAGGACATGTCATCATGTATGCCGACACGGTCACACAGTCCATGCAGGCAGCCATCGATGAGACAGACCGCCGGCGTGCCGCGCAGCAGGCTTATAACGAAGCGCATGGGATAACGCCGACCACGATCCACAAGAAGGTACGGGATCTGATCGCGATCTCGAAGGATATCGCGAAGACGGAAGACAAGTTCGAAAAGGATCCGGAGTCAATGAGCCGGGCTGAGCTGGAAAAGCTGGTGAAGGACGTCGAGAAGCAGATGAGGAAGGCAGCCGCGGATCTGAACTTCGAGGCGGCCGCGCAGCTGCGCGACCAGATGCTGGAGCTGCGGAAGTACCTGTGATGCAGGCCTGCCCTGCAGTACCTTTTGCCCCGGCATCTGAAAAGTGCTTTCAGGGAGACAGCGTATGGCGCACCGAAAGGCGCCGGTAAGCCAGGGATCTGAAAAGTGCTTTCAGGGAGGAGGAGAATTCCATATGCCGCATCATACCCCTGCGCCGGGCCGGGATGTAAGCAGATACATCCGGATCCGCGGCGCTGCTGAGCACAATCTGAAGAATATCGATCTGGATATCCCGCGCAACCAGTTTGTTGTCATGACCGGGCTGTCCGGATCGGGCAAGAGCAGCCTTGCCTTCGATACGATCTACGCCGAGGGACAGCGCAGGTACATGGAGTCTCTCTCCAGCTATGCGCGGCAGTTCCTCGGACAGATGGAAAAACCGAAGGTTGAAAGCATAGAGGGACTTCCTCCTGCGATTTCCATCGACCAGAAGTCGACCAACCACAACCCGCGGTCTACGGTTGGAACCGTAACGGAGGTTTATGATTATTTCCGCCTCCTGTATGCCCGCTGCGGTATCGTGCACTGCCCTGAATGCGGCAGGGAGATCCGGCGGCAGACGGTGGATCAGATGGCAGATACCCTGCTTGCGCTTCCGGAGAAGACCCGCCTGCAGCTGTTTTCCCCTGTCGTGAGGGGACGGAAGGGACAGCATGAAAAGGTGATCTCGCAGGCGAGAAGGTCCGGTTATGTGCGGATCCGGATCGACGGGAGCCTGTACGAGCTTTCCGAAGAGATCCGGCTGGATAAGAATATCAAGCATAACATCGAGATTCTTGTGGACCGTCTTGTCGTAAAGGACGGGATCGGGAAGCGGCTGAATGAATCGCTCGAGCAGGCGCTTCAGCAGTCCGGCGGTCTGGTCTATGTGGAGGTGCAGCGGCCGAAAACGGAGAAGGAGACCCTGACCTTTTCCGAGAATTACGCGTGTCCGTATGACGGAACCAGCATCGAAGAGATCGAACCGAGGTCATTTTCCTTCAATAACCCGTTCGGCGCATGTCCGGAATGCACGGGTCTCGGATACCGCATGGAGTTTGACGAGGATCTCATGATACCGGACAAGAGCCTGTCGATCGACGAAGGCGCGATTGCCGTCCTGGGATGGCAGTCCAGCAGGCAGGAAGGCTCATTTTCAAGGGCGCTGCTCGAAGCGCTTGCCGACGAGTATCATTTCAGCCTGGATACGCCTTTTGAAAAGTACCCGCCCGCGATCCACGACATTCTGATCTACGGAACGGACGGACATGAGGTGAAGGTACACTACAGGAGCCAGAGGGGGGAAGGCACCTATGACGTGGCGTTTGAGGGCCTGATCCGGAATGTACAGCGCAGATACCGCGAGACCTTCGGTGATTCCACGAAGGCGATGTATGAAACATTTATGCGGATCACCCCCTGTAAGGCCTGCGGCGGGCAGAGGCTGAAAAAAAGCGCGCTGGCGGTGACGGTCGACAACAGGAACATCTATGAGATGACGACGCTCTCGATCGGAGAGCTGCAGGAGGAGCTGACGGAGATGGATCAGCGTCTGTCCCGGCAGCAGCTGAAGATCGGCGCCCAGATCCTCAAAGAGATCAGGGCACGGATCGCATTTTTAAATGATGTCGGCCTGGACTATCTGTCTCTTGCCCGCGGGACGGCGACCCTGTCCGGCGGAGAGGCTCAGCGGATCCGGCTTGCGACGCAGATCGGCTCGGGGCTGGTCGGAGTCGCTTACATTCTTGATGAGCCGTCGATCGGGCTGCACCAGCGGGACAATGACAAGCTGCTCAGCACCCTGTTTCACCTGAGGGATCTGGGCAACACCGTGATCGTCGTAGAGCACGACGAGGATACCATGCGTGCCGCAGACCTTGTGGTCGATATCGGTCCGGGGGCGGGGGAGCATGGCGGTGAGGTCGTTGCGGTCGGAACCGCGGAGGAGATCCGGAACTGTGAAGCCTCCATTACGGGGAAATATCTCTCTGGAGAACTGGAGATTCCCGTTCCGGCAAAACGCCGGACGCCCTCCGGCTGGCTGACGGTGCGGGGAGCCCGGGAGAATAACCTGAAGAATATCGATGTAAGGATCCCGCTCGGCGTATTTACCTGTGTGACCGGAGTGTCCGGATCGGGGAAGAGCTCCCTGGTCAATGAGGTTCTGTACCGCGATCTCGCGAACCGCCTGAACCGTGCGCATCAGGTACCCGGAAAGCGGGACAGTGTGGAGTGGGACGGCAGGCTGGACAAGGTCATCCAGATCGATCAGAGTCCCATCGGGCGGACGCCAAGGTCGAATCCGGCGACCTACACAGGCGTATTTGACCACATCAGGGATCTTTTCGCCTCGACCAGCGATGCGAAGGCCAGGGGCTATAAAAAAGGACGTTTTTCGTTCAACGTGAAAGGCGGGCGCTGTGAAGCCTGCGCCGGAGATGGTATTATAAAGATCGAGATGAATTTCCTTCCGGATGTTTATGTCCCCTGCGAAGTCTGCCACGGCAGACGCTATAACCGGGAGACGCTGGACGTCCATTATAAGGGGAAGAACATCTTCGAGGTGCTGGATATGACGGTGGAGGAGGCGCTGAAGTTCTTCGACCATCTGCCTTCGATCCGCGCGAAGATCCAGACCCTCTACGATGTGGGGCTGGGATATATCCGTCTCGGCCAGCCATCCACGCAGCTGTCGGGAGGAGAAGCGCAGCGGATCAAGCTGGCGTCGGAGCTGTCGCGCCGAAGCACGGGACGCACGGTCTACATCCTGGACGAACCGACGACGGGACTGCATTTCGCGGATGTCCACAAGCTGACGGATATCCTGCAGAGGCTGACGGACGGCGGCAATACGGTGATTGTCATCGAGCATAACCTGGATGTAATCAAGAATGCGGACTATCTGATCGATCTGGGTCCGGAGGGCGGAGAAGGCGGCGGGCAGGTTGTCGCAGCCGGAACGCCGGAGGAGGTCGCGCAGCATCCGGATTCGTACACAGGCTTCTATGTGAAGAAATATCTTAAGACGATACCACAGAAAGGAACAGCAGCAGATGGACAGACGCGGCGAGAGATTTGATTTTAAAAATGAAGCGGGGCAGGTTGTCCAGCAGCTTCTGAGGGACTACCAGGGAGGAAGGGCGATCGACAGAATCGCTGCCTACCGCGAGCCGGACAGAGATGCCATCGCCAGAATCATCCGGGAGCTGTTCCAGATTGTATATCCGGGCTATTACCGTGATCCGAACGTGACGCAGCGTGTGTTCAATATGGACGCTGCGATCAGTACGATTACGGATGATATTCTGATCAACCTTGCGGAACAGATCGAGGTTGCGCTTCGATACACAGATGCATTTCATCAGAAAGCGGCGGACGATGTCAGGGAGGAATCGCAGAGGATCTCGATAGAGTTCATCCGGCGGCTCCCGCGGGTGAGAGAGTTCCTGGATACAGATATCCAGGCGATCCTTGACGGAGATCCGGCGGCATATTCCAAGAGCGAGATCATCCTGAGTTACCCGGGACTCTCTGCCATAACGGTGTACCGGCTTGCGCATGAACTCCATCTGCTGAAGGTTCCGATGATCCCCCGGATCATGACAGAGCATGCACACAGCAGAACCGGCGTGGATATCCATCCGGGCGCAACGATCGGCAAGTACTTTATGATTGATCACGCGACAGGCATCGTGGTTGGCGAGACGACAGTGATCGGCGAGCACGTGAAGGTCTATCAGGGCGTGACGATCGGCGCACTGTCAACCCGGGCAGGCCACAGCCTGCAGGGAAAGAAGCGCCATCCGACGATCGAGGACAATGTCACGATCTATTCCGGGGCAACCATTCTCGGCGGAGAGACGGTGATCGGACATGACGTCGTCATCGGCGGCAACTGTTTTATCACGGCCTCCATCGCGCCGAATTCCCGGGTTAATGTGAAGAATCAGGAGGAGATGCTGGGAGGAAAGTAACGCAGTGCGTTTCCTTCGGCACGCATATGCCTGTATGGCAGAGAGAAACGGCATCAGAAACCGCCGTAATCGAAGAGAAAGAGATCAGGAAGGGAGGATGAGATGCAGAAACAGGAACATGGCGGAGATATTTACTCCGCGTCTTACAGACTGGACTTTTCCGTCAGTGTGAATCCGCTGGGTCTGCCGCACAGCGTCAGACAGGCTGTGGTCCGATCAACGGCGATGCTGGAACAGTATCCGGATACCAGATGCAGAGACCTGAGGAGCAAAGTGTCGGAGCGTTTTCGTGTGCCTGCACACTGGCTCACCTTCGGCAATGGAGCCGCGGAGCTGATCTTCGCGATCGCGCATGCGATCCGCCCGCAGTGCGGCCTTCTGATCTGCCCGTGCTTCTCCGAGTATGAGAAAGCGCTGCGATCCGCCGGCTGCAGTGACATCCGCTTTTATCTGTGCCCGCGTACGGAAGGCTTCCGGATCGGAGAGGATATTCTGGATCAGATTACGGAGGATGTTGACGTGATCTATCTGAGCAATCCGGCGAATCCGACGGGGATTCTGACCGGACGTGACCTGATGGTCCGTATCCTGGAGCGCTGCCGGGAAAACAAAGTGATGCTTGTGGTCGATGAATGCTTCCTGGAGATGACCCGGGAGCCGTCGGACTACACGATGATGGGGTACGTCGCCGACAATCCCTGCCTTGTGGTTTTGAGAAGCTTTACGAAGACATTCGCGATGCCCGGGCTCAGGCTGGGATTCTGCGTGACATCCAACCGGCAGCTGTCTGACCGTATCCTTGAGTGCGTTCAGCCCTGGCCTGTCTCGATCCCGGCGCAGATGGCCGGAGAGGCAGCCCTGGAGGAGACGCGGTATCTGGAAGAGGCGAGGAGCCTGATCGCTCAGGAGCTGCGGCATCTCAGACAGAGCTTTGACCGGATCGGGATCAACTGCTATGATTCAGAAGCAAATTTCCTGTTTTTCGAAGGGCCGGAGAATCTGCTGGAGCTGTGCGCGAAGAAGGGAATCCTGATCCGGGACTGCAGGAACTATCGGGGACTCGGCCCGGGCTGCTACCGGGCGGCCGTACACACACGAAGGGATAACGAAGAGCTGTGCGGCGTTCTGTCGGATATTTACCGGCTGCATGGACACTATCTGACGGACAGGGAAGCAGGTCACTATTGATCTTCGCTGCGCTTCGGATCCTGGTGCTTCGGATCCTGGTGCTTCGGATCCTGGTGCTGCGGGTTCCGGTATATCCCAGCCTGGAAGGAGAAAAGGAGAAGAAAAGGAGAAAAGCCGGCAGGGGAGCTGCCGACTTTTCAAGGGGAGTATAAATAATTAATAAGGGGTTGTAAAAAATACTATTAAGGGTAATATTTTTTACAAGAGGATTATA
>CAJOQO010000267.1 GCA_905236545.1 uncultured Lachnospiraceae bacterium | reverse complement strand
GAGACTTAAGACGGATATAATTGCGGCGGCAGCAGTACCGGGCCAGTTCGTATCAGTTTATTCCAATGATTCGGCAAGGCTCCTCCCGCGCCCCATTTCTGTCTGTGAAGCGGACGGAAACAGCGGCGTTCTTCGTCTGGTCTTTCGGATCGCCGGGAAGGGAACCCGGGAGTTTTCCATGCTTCGTGAGGGGATGAGAGTCGACCTTGCCGGTCCGCTCGGGAATGGATTCCCGCTTGAGGAGGCAGCCGGAAAGAGAGTCATTCTGACCGGGGGCGGAATCGGGATCCCCCCGATGCTTGAGACTGCGAAGCGGCTTCAGGAGATGCGCCGGGCGAATCCGGAAGCGCCTGAAACACAGGTTACGGCGGTGCTTGGATACCGGGATGCTCAGATGTTCCTGAGAGAGGAGTTTCCCTGCGATACTGTGATCGCGACGGAGGACGGCAGCAGCGGGACGAGGGGAAATGTGCTCGACGCGATCAGGGAAAGCTGCCTGGAGGCAGATGTGATCTTTGCCTGTGGACCGACGCCGATGCTCCGCGCTCTGAAGCAGTATGCGGAGGAACAGGATGTGGCCTGCTGGCTGTCGATGGAAGAAAAGATGGCGTGCGGGATCGGCGCCTGCCTGAGCTGCGTCTGCAGGTCGGTACAGACAGACGCGCATTCTCAGGTGAAGAATAAGAGAGTCTGTGCGGAGGGCCCGGTATTCTTATCGACACAGATCGAACTGTAAAACAGCAAAGTTGATTGAAAGGCATCGCTATGACACACAACATGAGCGTAGACCTGTGCGGAGTCAGGCTGAAGAACCCGGTCATGACTGCTTCCGGCACATTTGGATCGGGTGAGGAGTTTTCAGAATTCTTTGATCTCAACCGCCTTGGCGCGGTGGTGACGAAGGGGGTTTCCTCCGTTCCATGGCCGGGCAATGCGACTCCGAGGATCTGCGAGACTCCTTCCGGCATGCTGAATGCGATCGGCCTTCAGAATCCCGGTTTTGCGGTATTTGCGAAGCGGGATCTGGCATTTCTGGAGGGGACGCTTGATCCGGGGCCGGAAGGAACGAAGGTAATTGTCAACGTCTGCGGCCATTCGGAGGAAGAGTATGTTGACTGCGTGGAGAAGCTTGCAGGCGAGAAGCGTGCGGATCTCCTGGAGATCAATATCTCCTGCCCGAATGTAAAGAGGGGCGGAATCACCTTCGGTACGGATCCGAAGGGAGTGGAACGGATTACATCTGTCGTTCGCAGGGTGGCAAAGCAGCCGCTCATCATGAAGCTGAGTCCGAACGTAACGGATATTACGGAGATCGCCAGGGCGGCGGAAGCCGGCGGCGCGGATGCCCTGTCGATGATCAATACGCTGACTGCTATGAAGATCGACGTCGCGCGGAGGACATTTGCGCTGGCCAACCGGACCGGCGGCCTGAGCGGCCCCGCGATTCATCCGGTGGCGGTCCGCATGGTTTATCAATGTGCGCGGGCAGTGAAGATTCCGATCATCGGGATGGGCGGGATCCGTACCGCTGAGGACGCGCTGGAGATGATCATGGCCGGCGCCAGTGCGGTAGCGGTCGGAACGGTATCCTTCCATGACCAGACAGCGGCTCTTTCGGTGATCGAAGGAATCAGGGAATATCTGGAGCGGTATCAGGTGCCGGATGTGCGCGATCTGATCGGATGCGTCGGATGACAGGAATAACAGCAGGGAGGTTTGAATGGAACAGTACAAGAGAGATTTTATCGATTTCATGGTGGAATGCCAGGTTTTGAAGTTTGGTGATTTCGTCACCAAGAGCGGACGGCAGACGCCCTTCTTTGTCAATACGGGGTTTTACCGTACCGGAGAGCAGCTGAAAAAGCTCGGGGAATATTATGCGCAGGCGATCCACTCCAGGTTTGGAACCGATTTTGAAGTCCTTTTCGGACCGGCGTATAAGGGCATCCCGCTGAGTGTTACGGCATCGATCGCGTTGTCCTCCCTCTATGGGGCAGATATTCGTTATTGCTCTAACCGCAAGGAGATCAAGGATCATGGGGACAAGGGCATCCTGCTCGGAGGACCGATTGAGGACGGAGACCGGGTTGTGATCATCGAGGATGTGACTACAGCGGGGACTTCGATCCGTGAGACCCTTCCGATCATTCAGGCCGCCGCGGATGCGAAGGTGCTCGGACTGGTGGTATCGGTGGACCGCTGCGAGCGCGGTACAGGAAAGAAGAGCGCGCTGGATGAGATCCGGGAAACCTACGGGATCGAAACCTGTGCGATTGTCACCATGAAGGATGTCGTGGAGCATTTGTACGGAACGGTGATTGATGATGCGATGAAGGAGAAGATCGATGCTTATTATCAGCTGTACGGCTGCGAATGAGACGTCTTTGATGATGATATGAGGAGGACAGAGATGAAAACAGGTGAAAAGATCTACAAGACAATGAGTTTGACAGGAGCTATCTCCCTGACGGCGGGCATCGTTATGATTGTGATCGGAGTTGCCGCCGGCGTGATGACGATCGTGAGCGGAGCGATGCTTCTGTCCCGCAAGAAGGATGTGCTGTTCTGAGAAAGTAAGGGCGTCGGAATGCCGGGGCGATAAGCTGTCAGGATGTCAGAGCGTCAGGTTGTCAGAGCGTCAGGCTGCCAGGATGTGAGCGCATCAGGGTGCCAGCGCATCAGGTTGTCAGATTCTCAGACTGCGTCTGGTGCGGACTGCGGCCAGAGATGGGGAAATGAGGGGAGCGGATGGCTAAGAAAAGATACCGTTTCGAGGATCGAAGCCGGTATGGGAGGGGGATCATATCTACAGTAACGGGTGCGGTATCAATCGTGATCTTCCTGTCGTGCGCATTTATCTGCATGGTGATGGCCGGGAAGGCGCCGCAGTGGATCGGCGCGCTGGGCTTCTCCGGGTTTGTGATGGGATTCTATGGGATGATCGTCGGCCTGGAGAGCTTTCGTGAGCGGAATCAGTCTTATGCGCTGAGTAAGGCCGGAACTCTGATGGGAGGAACCATGGTTGCCGTCTGGTTTATCGTCTTCTGCGTGGGAATGGCGTGAACCGGGGCAGACGGATGAATCATCGCGGATGGCAGGGAGAGGACTGCGCCGCGGGATCGTCAGGATGGAGAAAAGGAGAAGAAAAGTACTGAATGGGAAGCATCTGGTTTGATGAAGAAGAAAGAGCGTTACTGAATGAAAGATATGAGCTGGCGGTCGGCCGGGTGAGGGAGATTCTGCAGGAACAGACGGTTCCTGCTGATTTTGTTTCTTACTTCCATCGCACGGCAGAGTTTATCCTTCTGTGCGATGAAGTGAAGACACGTCTCGGGGACGGAACCTATGACAGGAACCCGGAACGGATGAGAGCGGACAATTACGCCCTGTACCGCGATATTGTTCCGGAGAACTATAAGGAGAGTTTCGCGAATCCCGCCTATGCATGCTCCGTACTTGGCGGGACGATGGGCAGGCTCCTTTGCTTTTTGTATGCGCAGGAGAGGGGGCTGATCGCTTATCTCTTTGAGGGGAAGCTCGAGGAGGCCGCAGCCCATGTGGAGCTGTTTGTGCAGATTTACGGAATCCTGAGCGCGCCGGACGTGAAGCGGCATCCGACAGGCGCAGCAGCAGCCGGGAAGCATCCGGATGACGGCGAAAACTCCGAACGGTACCCGTCAGGCGCAGCAGCAGCCGGGCGGCATCCGGATGACGGCGGAGAGGCCGGACCGGATCCTGCAGCCGGGAAGCTGGAAGCATCCGTCCGGGACGCGCTTTACTGGTTTGAGAGCGACAACGCGGACGTGATCGTGACGCACCGGATCCGCGAGGGGATCGATCCGGACTGCAGCTTCTTTACAGACATATTGATGAATTCCGATCTGTCAAATACGGACTATCTGTACCGCTACGGTGAGTACATTACGGAAAATGAGCTGCGCATGGCTCAGTTTCTTGCGTCCCTTCCGCAGGAGGAGATCGACCGCATGGCTGATACCTGGTCGGAGGGATACCGCACCGGGTTCCTTCTCGCGAAAAAACCGCTGGAGAAAAAACGTACCGTGAACCTGCACTATTTTGCGGGCTTTGAGCGGGTAACCAGGAAAGTGGTGGAGAATTTCCGGAAGATGGGACTTCAGCCGACTGTTTACCGGTACAGTGTGAGCGCGCTGACGACCATGAGCTCTTACCGGTCGGGATTCTCCGGTGCAATCGCGAATGCACAGTATGACTATGATCACAGGGAAGATGCTGCGCTGATGATGGACGCGAGGTATGCGGAGCGCAGGTCGGAGGTTACGCAGACCGCTTATGAGACGTACCGTGAGCTGGCCAATGCCCATGGCGGACCGGCTGTACTGGAGCTGTTCGGACAGAAGCCGTTCGAACCGGCCGGCACGCCGCAGGCATGGTCATATGACGAAACCCAGCGGGCACTCAGCGTCAGGCTCAGAAACCGGCTGAACCAGATCACGCAGAAGTTCATTATCGGGAAGGAACGCAGCTTTACCATTATCTCTTTCCCGACTCCGGAGATCGATAAAGATCGATTCGAAGAGATCTTCCGGGAGACGATCCGGGTCAATACACTGGACGGGGAGGCATACACGAAGATCCAGGGAATCATCATCGATGCGCTGAATCGCGGGACAAAGGCGCATATCGTGGGGGCAAACGGGAATCGTACGGATCTGACGGTTCAGTTTCATCCCCTGTCAGACCCGGCGAAGGAGACAATCTTCGAGAACTGCGGAGCGGACGTCAACATTCCGGTCGGCGAGGTATTTACCTCTCCTGTTCTGAAGGGAACAAACGGGATCCTTCATGTTTCGCAGGTCTATCTGGAGGGACTTAACTACAGGGATCTGGAGATCCGATTCAGGGACGGCATGATCGAACAGGCCTCCTGCGCGAATTTTGACACAAAGGAGGAAAATGACGCCTACATCCGGGAGAATATTCTGTTCCATCATGAGAGCCTGCCGATGGGAGAATTTGCGATCGGAACGAACACGACGGCCTATGCGATGGCGCGCAGATTCGGTATTGCCTCCAGGCTTCCCATCCTGATCGCGGAAAAAACCGGACCTCATTTTGCGGTGGGGGATACCTGCTATTCCTGGGAGGAGGACAATCACCTCTACAATCCGGACGGAAAGGAAATCATCGCAAAGGAGAATGAAGTCTCGGCAAAGCGTATCGAGGATCCGTCGAAGGCTTATTTTGGATGCCACACGGATATCACGATTCCTTACGAGGAGCTGGGGCTGATCGAGGTTCAGGGAGAAAACGGATACCGCGCGAGGATCATCGAGAACGGGCGCTTCGTTCTGCCCGGAACCGGGGAACTGAACCGTCCGCTGGATGAAATGTGACACCTGCCTGCTGCGGCCCGCCGCAGGCCGGGGCATAAAGGTAACCGCCCGTCTGACGGATGAATCCGGCATCCTTCCGGCGGTTGACACACTTATCCGTGACGGTTAGAATCATGCAGTGGAACCAGTAGCTGGCAGGAAATGGGGGATGCTGAGATGGCAGTGGTCGGGATCGTGATGGGATCCGATTCGGATCTGAAGGTTATGGCGAAGGCGCAGGAGGTTCTCGAAGAATTCGGGATCGCTTACGAGATGAGAGTGATTTCCGCGCATCGCGAGCCGGACATTTTTTATGAGTACGCGAAGGGCGCGGAAAGCCGCGGGCTGAAGGTGATCATCGCCGGAGCCGGGATGGCGGCCCATCTGCCGGGCATGTGCGCGGCGCTGTTTCCGCTGCCGGTGATCGGCGTACCGATCTGGTCGGAGAGGCTCGGCGGGCAGGATTCGCTGTATTCGATTCTCCAGATGCCGCCCGGAATTCCTGTCGCGACCGTTGCAATTGACGGCGCGAAGAATGCGGGGCTGCTTGCGGTCAGGATGCTCGCAATGGAGGATGAGGCGCTTCGGGGCCGGCTGAAGGCGTATGCACAGAAGATGTGCGAGGCGGTTCAGGAAAAGGACCGGAAGCTGCAGGAATCATGCGCGCGGGTTTAGGTCCGGATAGAAGGAAAGAACCGCAGCCGCAGGGGCAGAGAACGTCAGGGGAAGGAATACAGAGCAGGAATGGATTACAGGCAGGCAGG
>CAJOQO010000266.1 GCA_905236545.1 uncultured Lachnospiraceae bacterium | reverse complement strand
GTCCCTGAGGACATGAAGGTCACCGTAATGCTTCTCCACATGACGCAGCTCAATCACGCATTCTCGTTTCTCATTCATGCAATCGCAGCCTTTCTTCATACACCGCCTACGCACGCTTTACGGTGAGGTTCTGTCCTGCCGCTATTCTTCCGGACAGCCGGTTCAGCAGATAATTGATCGCTATATAGATAACGGCTACAACCAGATAGACCGACAGCAGGGCATCGTAGTTGGAGATCAGAACCTTCGCGTTCTGCATCAGATCCGGGAAATTCACGACATAGGCAAAGGTTGTGTCCTTCACGACGATCACCATCTCTGCGATCAATGCGGGGATCACAAAACGGATCGCCTGCGGAAACACGACCTTTAAGAAGACGCTCCTCTTCCGCATGCCGAGAGACAGCGCCGCCTCCGTCTGTCCCTTCGGAACCGAATTCACGCCGGAACGCAAGACCTCCGCGACTACGCCGCAGGCAGAGATTGCGACAGGGATCGATATTTTCCAGAACGCGTCCATTCTGACCCCGAACTGAGGAATCACCAGAAAGAAGAAATAGATAAACAGAAGCGTCGGTACGCCTCTGGTGAATTCGACCAGTGCGGTACAGATTCCTCTCAGCACGCGCAGCGAGCTGATCCTGCCAAGCATGAGAAGAAATCCCGCAGCGAAGGCGAGCGCCCCGGCCATGAGCGCAGCCAGAAGCGTTCCCAGAAGCCCTTTCGCGAGAAATATCCAGGTAGTTCCTCTTGCGAAGAAAAACCAGTACTTCTGGTCGAGCTGGCCGGTAACGTAAAACCTGTGCACGATAGCCGCGGCCAAAGCGGCGAGCAGAACCAGGGAAAGGATCGTTACGATCCGGATTCTCCGTTTTGTCTTCGGCCCCGGTTCCTCATAGAGCATGTCCCTGGCAGATAAGCTTCCCCTGTTCATCTCAGGATCCTCACTTTCCGGTCAATCAGATTGCCGATCTGTCCGATCACAACCGCTGTCGCACAATAGAGGGAGGCTGAGATCAGAAACGCCATCACACCGCCCACAGCATGTGTATTGATGTGGGATACAAGGCCGGTCAGTTCTCTCGGATTCAGCGGAACCTGTGAGGCGAGCGCTGTCGTCAGCATCGTTGCAGTCAGCAGATTCGTCAGCGGCAGGACGCTGGAGCGGAGCGCCTGCGGGATGACAATCCTGCGGATCATCAAAGGAAATGTCATGCCCAGCGCACGGGCGGCTTCGATCTGTCCGGGCGCTATCGTATTGATGCCGGCCATCAGGTATTCCGAACAGAAAGCTGCCGGAATCAGGGAGGCGGCGATCGCTACGCAGGTAAAATAGGACAGCAGGATCTTCAGATAAGGAAGGGCGTATACCAGCAGGATCAGAAGACATGCTCCGGGAATGTTCCGGAAGATCTGAACATAAAGATCCGCGAATACCCGGAGCGGACGGATCGGACTGACACGCATGACAGTGATCAGTATACCGAGAACAAACGCGGAAAGAAAGCAGATCGCCGTCAGCTCCCATGTTGTCAGAAGCGCCTTCAGGTATTCTTCTCCGTACTGCTCCAGAAGCTGGGAGATGCTCATGAAAAACCTCCTGATCCTTTCCTTGTGCTCCGGCGGCCCGCAAAATGATCACCGGGGAAGCACCGATCTCATCAGTGTTCCCCGGATGAGCACAGCTGCTTTATCAGCCGCCGCAATCAGTCTTCGCCTACCGTGGGTGCTTCCGGTGCGGTATCGATCCCGGTGCGGTCGCCAAGGCAGATCTGCCACAGCTTTTCCCAGGTACCGTCTTCAATGACCTTCTCAAGGAATTCATTGACGAAAGCAACGCCGTCAGAATCAAGCGGAAGGCCGACGCCGTAGTTATCCTCCGGGCCAAACTGCTCTCCGGCAATCTCATACGTATCCGGATTCTTGACGATCGCGTTCAGAAGCAGCGTGTAATCCGTGACATACGCATCAACACGGCCCAGCTCCAGCGCGGTGCGTGCTTCCTGATCCGTCTCGAATTCCTGGATCTCCACATCCTCCGGCGCATATTCCGCAAGAATATCCGGGCCGGTGGAGCCTGCCTGCGTCGCAACGATCCTTCCTCCAAGGTCATCGACTCCTTTGATGTCTTCATTGCCTGCCCTGACCAGGACAGCCTGCCTGGATGTATAGTAGGGACCTGCAAAGGAGATCACCTCCTTGCGTGCGTCCGTGATCGAATAGGTCGCAAACACACAGTCAACCTGTCCGCTCTGAAGCACGGACTCGCGTGTGCTCGAATCCACCTGCGTCAGCTCGTACGCTGCCTCATCACCGAGAATGTAGCGGGCAAGCAGCTGGAACAGACCCGCGTCAAATCCGCGCAGCCCGTTATCCGTCTCATCAAGCTGGCTGAACAGGAAGGAGGTAGGTACTCCTCCAACCTTCAGGACGCCTGCATCCCTGACGGCATCCGCCCATTCATTTGCGCTGATCACATCCTCCTGAGCGGTTGCCCCCTCCGCGAGAAGGCTGTCAAACGCCTCTTTGTCAATCGCCGCCGCGTTTGAAGTATCTTCCGCGTAAGATGCGGATGCAGGAACAATTGCCAGCGAAGCCGCCAGAAGAATCCCCAGTCCTTTTCTGAATCTAACCATAACCCTCTCCTTTCAGAATACGGATCATCGATCCGCACACAATCTGTGTCCTTCGGAACGATACAGCGATCATCGGTGCAGACTGCACTCAGTCCTTCCTTACCATTCCTTACGGACAATTACCTACTCCTATAGCGGGTAATATATCTGATTCAGCCTCCCCTGTCAACACAGTCAGCACAGATTTCCGCCGACGGGTCAGGGAAACGCTGATTTCGGAAAAAAGTTTCCACCTGTGCGGTTGGATCACTATCGTGATCCAACCCCTTATGTTCCATGGACGTCCACCACCACGTACTCGGAACGGCAGCCGGTCTTAAAGATCAGGCTCCAGTCGCTGATTCCCGAAGTGACGATAAAGTCGGTATCCCCTCTTCGCTCATGCCCGTAGCTCCGGTCATACTCCCCTGTCAGGACGCCTATATTGTTGAAGGGGAAAAACTGTCCGCCATGGGTATGACCGCTCAGCACCAGGTTCGCGCCTGCGGCCGCTTCTGCGTCATATTCCACCGGCTGATGATCCAGAACGATCCGGTACAGATCCTGCTCCAGCCCGTCCATGAGCTCCGCCGGCGATTGTCTCGTTCCGCCCCGGGACAGCTCCGACCGGTCCGCGCGTCCTATGACATAAAAGCGTTCATCGATCAGCTGTGCTTCATCCTGCAGAACAGTTACATGATTCTTTTCGAGATTCTCATAAAGCCCGGCGCTGCTCCAGCCTCTCGCTTCTTCTCTGTAGTACCCTTTGTCATGGTTTCCGTAGCTGAAAAACACGCCATACTTCGTCTCAAGCGCTCCGAGCGCTTCACAGCTTCCCAGCATATCCTCCCTGCTGGTGTCGTCATCGACAAAATCGCCGGTGATCAACACAAGATCCGGATGGAGCTCATTGATCTCATGAACATACCTGAGAAGTCCGTCCGCGTGAAAGGTCGCTCCCACATGGGAATCGGCGAACTGGACGATCCTGAGATCCCCCTTCAGCCGGGAGCTTTCCAGTTCGTAGTCCTTCTCCCACACATGTGTACACAGATACCATGCCGCCGTCATATAGCATATGGTGAAAAGAATGGCACACAGTCCGGGCAGGTATTCTCTGAACCTCCTGTGCAGGTTTTTGCGCAGGATCCAGAAGATCAGCTCACTCAGCAGCCAGAAGCCGCCGAAATGAAGGATGACAATCGCGGTATTGACCAGATTCATGGTCAGGTACAGGATGATGCCCGCAGCCAGATAGATTGCAAAGCTGATCCACTTCCCTGCTCTGATGCTGCCGCCTGAAAGTCTCTGTATGAATGGAAAGCGCGCGCTGCGGGAACAGATGTAGATCATGCAGGCAATGATCCCTGCCGCGACAGATAAGACGATTACGATGAAAGCACCCATATTAGAACCTCTGGATCGCAGTGCGGCTGTGAGCAGAAACGGGGATTGTTCCTGTTCACGTTACTATTCACGGCCCCTTTCAGCATATTATAATGACCTTTGTACCACAATTCCACAAAGCTGTGTTATACTTTCTCCATGAAGATTGATTTTCACACACATATTTTTCCGGATCATGTCGCGCCGCGCACGCTGGAGGTTCTTTCCGCCGCGGCGCATATTCCCGTGCATACCGACGGAACCGCTTCCTGTCTTGCCGCTTCCATGAAGGAGGCCGGCATCAGCCTGAGCGTCAACCTGCCCGTCATGACCTCTCCGCTTCAGGTTCATAAAGTAAATGACAGCCTTTACCGGAACAGGGAATATCACCATTCGCTTGGAATCCTGTCTTTCGCCGGCATCCACCCGGATCTTGAGTGCTTTGAAGACGAGCTGCGCCTTCGGAAGGAACAGGGGTTTGCGGGGATCAAGCTGCACCCTGCCTATCAGAGATGCGATCTGGACGACCCCAGGTATCTGCGTATCATCGACTGTGCCAGCGCCCTGGGGCTGGTTGTACTGACGCATGCGGGAATTGACATCGGGATCCCCGGACACAACTATGCTTCCGTACGCATGATTCTTCATGTGATCGATACGCTTCAGCCGGAACGATTCGTCCTTGCCCATATGGGGGGATGGGACGCCTGGGAAGAGGTCAGCCTCTATCTGGCCGGCGCGCCTGTCTATCTTGACACCGCTTTCTCGATCGGCCCGAACGGGATGAATCCGGAGCGGTTTTTCAGATTATGCAAAAAGCACGGGACAGACCGCGTCCTGTTTGCAACAGACAGTCCGTGGTCCGGCCAGCGCTTTTATGTGGATACAATCGACAGTCTTCCCTTCACCGATCAGGAAAAAACCGCTCTTTACGAATCAAATGCGTCAGAACTATTGCCGTGAGCGTTTCATTTCATATAGTTTCTTATCTGCGAGAACCACCATGTCGCGCAGCTTTTTCTCATCTGCAGGGATTCCTTCCGTATATCCGTAGCTGCAGGAGAAATGATCCTCCTCCGGCAGGACATCCAGCCGGATGCTGCCGATCGCGTCAGACCATACCAGCAGGATGGCAGAAAGATCAATGTCATCGCCCTCCTCCAGGATGATCAGGAATTCATCCCCGCCATAGCGATAGGAACACTCTTTTCCGAAACAGCTGACAATCTCCTGCGCGTATGCCTTCAGGATCACATCTCCGATCTCATGGCCATAGGTATCATTGTATCGCTTAAAATGATCCACGTCGGCCATGATAACGCTCACCTTTTTGCCGCAGTAAGACGGGAAGTCCCCGCGAAGGGCAGCCCTGTTTTTCATGTCGGTCAGTTCATCATGGCTGGAGCTTTGTTCCAGATACCGGGTATGACTGTTCAGATCACGTACCAGCTTCAGGTTTCTCATCTCCACGCCGTATCGCAAAACGGTTCCGAAACAGATCATGGCGATCATGAGGGAGTAAATGGCGTAATTGATCTGTGCGGCTCCGTCTGCCTGAAACAGCAGCACAAAGAGAATGATATAACCGATCAGCACACGGATCACGCCCCAGGCCGGATAACAGCACACCAGAACCAGAAAACCGATCTGCACCGTATCCATGATCATCATCTGGCTTCCGTGAAGGTACATCTTCCACGAGATCACGATCCCCCACGCAGTAAACATCCAGTATAAGCTCTCGATGATCCATCGTGTACTGCGTTTCTTCACGGCAAGAGCATCCCGCTCCCAGGTTCTGGATACAGATACGACCAGCACAAACATCAGGGCGCAGACAGAGACGCTGAGCAATGCGATCGTATACCTGGAGCCAAAGACAAGATACAGAATGCCATACACGACAGACAGTACCACTGTCAATCCCAGAAACAGCGGACTCACCCGTCCGATCAGCCGCATGTTCAGACGGGTTATCCCATCGCGTGACAATTCATCCTCTTCCGGCAGGATCCATTCTCTATAACGTCCCAGATTCATTCTATCATCCCGTTCGCTTCTTCTTTGCATTTCATCTTCACAGGTCACGAAATTATACTCAGCTTTCAAAAGGAATTCAACCGAATGTGACAAAATGGAACACTCCCCCGGTTACTGGAACAAGCCGCCCCTGATCACCAGCCGGCAGCCACAGGGGTTCTGAAACATGCCGGTTCCTCTGGCGCAGAGGATTGCCCCGGGGTATAATAAAGAGGAAATAGGTACGCAATTCCAGGAGGCCTGAAGCTATGATTCCTATTGAACTGAACCGTATAAGGCGCATTGCCCTTCTCCTGCTGTGCATGACAGTCACGCTCAGCTTCCGCGGGCCGCTCCCCGTACACTGCGAGGATGCGCGGAAAACCGTTCGTGTCGGATGGTATGATTCTTCCTTCAATACCGTGGATCAGTTTGGACGCAGATCCGGCTACGGCTATGAGTATCAGCTGAAGATTGCGGCCTACACAGGCTGGACCTTTGAATATATCAGCGGAAGCTGGTCAACGCTCCTTGAGATGCTGCGGAACGGAGAGATCGATCTGATGAGCGATGTCTCCTATACCCCCGAGCGCGAAAAGCACATGCTGTTCCCTTCCCTGCCCATGGGGACAGAGGAATACTATCTCTTCATCGCTCCGGGCAATCAGGAGATCTCATCGACCGATTATTCTACCCTGAACGGGAAAAGGGTCGGCGTAAACAAGGGAAGCATCCAGACAGACTTCTTTCTTGAATGGGAACGGCAGAATGACATCCATACAGAGCTTCTCGAAGTGACGGGGACAGAGGACGAATCGCTCCAGATGCTGAATGACGGCAGGCTGGACGCCTATGTCACCGTTGATACCTTCACGAAGCCGGAGCTTGCGGTTCCGGTATGCAAGGTCGGATTCTCCGATTTCTTTTTCGCGGTCAGCAAAGACCGCCCGGATCTTCTGACTGATCTGAATATGGCGCTGAACCGGATTCAGGACGAAAACCGGTACTATAACCAGCAGATGTACGGCAGGTACTTCCGGCAGACAGGAACCAACGCGTTTCTTACCCCGGAGGAAACAGAATGGGTCTCGGGACACGGACCCATCCGCGTCGGATACCAGGACGACTATCTTGCATTCTGCGCAAAGGACAGTAAAACCGGGGAACTGACAGGCGTACTGAAGGACTATCTTGCCTACGCCTCCGACTGCATGGCCAACATGCATCTTGACTTTGCCCCCGCAGCGTTCCCTGACGTGGCATCCGCGATGAAGGCGCTGGAGGCCGGAGAGATCGACTGTCTGTTTCCGGCCAACTTCAGCGGATATGATGCGGAATCGCTGGGTGTGGTTATGTCCCCTCCCCTGATGAGTACCGAAACCTACGCGGTGGTACGCGAATCAGATCTGCCGCTGTTTTCCGAAAAGGAGCATGTCATCGTAGCCGTCAACGAAGGCAATCTGAATTACGACGCATTTCTTCTTGAGCATTTCCCCGGCTGGAAAAAGGTCTATTATCCAACCACGGCGGACTGCCTCAAGGCTGTCTCGGACGGTATCGCCGACTGTGTCCTGATCAGCAATTACCGGTATAACAATATCTCCAGGATATGCAAAAGGCAAAAGCTTGCTCCCCTTACCACCGGCGTCCGGCTGGATTACTGTTTCGCGGTGAGAAACGGAGATACGCAGCTGTACTCGGTACTGTCCAAAACGGTAGGGCTGATTCCGGATTCAACCATTAACGCTGTGCTGTCCTACTACATCACAGAGGACGCGCGGCTTACCCTTTCCGATTTTATCGCGGATAATCTGTCTGTCGTGATGGGCGTGACCGGTATCCTGCTTCTTGTGATTCTCATCCTGATGATACAGAGCATGCGTTCGGAGCGAAAGGCCAGGAAGCTGATCCGGGCAACCGAGATGGATGAGCTGACCGGACTGTACAACCGGGATTACTTCTTCCAGTACGCAAACCGGATCTTTCATGAGCATCCCGAAACTCCCATGGACGCCATTGTCATCAACATCGAACAGTTCCACTCCGTCAACGCGCTCAACGGCCGGCAGTTCGGTGATCAGGTCCTCCGGGCGCTCGGCAATGAGATCCATGCCATCGCGCAGGAAACCGGAGGAATCGCGGGACGGTTTGGCGCCGACCGGTTTGACATCTTCTGCCGGCATCTGGAGGATTATCAGGGAATCTATCTGCGCCTGCAGAAAAAGCTGGATGACCTTGCGCCCAATGCCAACATCCGGATCCGTATGGGCGTGATGCCCTGGCAGACAAAGATCGAGCCGGTACAGCTCTTTGACCGGGCGCGTACCGCATGCAGCATGGCACGCGGGCATTATAAGGAGCATCTGATCGTATTTGACGAAAAAGTCCGGCAGAGAGAGATCTATGAGCAGCGTCTGCTGAGTGATCTTCGCCGCGCGCTGGATGCCTACGAATTCGAGATCTACTATCAGCCCAAATTTGATATCCAGACCGAGCCGCCCCTTCTTGTGAGCGCGGAAGCACTTGTCCGCTGGCGGCATCCTGAACTGGGAATGATCCCTCCGGATGATTTTATTCCTCTTCTCGAAAAAAACGGGCAGGTCAGCCTGGTAGACAAGTATGTCTGGGAAGAAGCCGCCAGGCAGATCGTAAAATGGCGTGAACAGTACGGAGTAACGATTCCTGTTTCCGTAAACCTGTCCCGTGTGGATGTGTTTGATCCGGCGCTTGAGGGCATCCTTGACAGGATTCTGGAGTACAATATGCTCGATCATGATTCCCTTAAGCTTGAGGTTACGGAATCTGCCTACACGGAAAACGCGGATCAGGTGATCCAGGTCGTGAAAAGCCTGCGGGAAAAAGGCTATCAGGTGGAGATGGATGATTTCGGGACAGGCTACTCTTCTCTCAACATGCTTTCCTCCATGCCGGTTGACGTCCTGAAGATGGACAGGCAGTTCGTACGGAATATCGAGAAAAATGAGAAGGATGTGAAGCTGGTGGCGCTGATCCTTGATATTGCGAAGAGCCTGAAGATCCCCGTGATTGCGGAGGGAGTTGAGACGGAAAACCAGATCAGGCTCCTGAAAGAGCTGGGATGTAAGGTAGTGCAGGGATACTATTTCTCCAAACCCCTCCATGCCGCGGAATTTGAAGCTGTTTATCTGCAACATGCAAAGGAGGAGGGCTGATGCATTCTCTGCGAACAAGAATCACTTTTTTTACCATCTGCGTGACCGCCATTGCCGTAGCGATTGTCACGCTTGTCAGCGTTCTGTTTATCCGGAACAGCAAGCGGCGCGAATCAGAGCAGATGCTTCTTCTCTTATGTGAGACCGGACAGCGGAATCTGGACTACTATTTCAACAGTGTTCAGCAATCAATGGGGAAGGTCTCGTCCTTTATGGAAAACGATCTGGAGCAGGTGAATGCTCTCGTGGACGGCCAGCTGACGCGCCATATCAGACGCGCGGAAAAATACTTTGATGAGATGGCCTCCAAGACAAATGGCGTGCTGACCTTTTATTACCGGATCGATCCCGAGGCTTCCACGACGGTGAAGGGCTTCTGGTACACCAACCTTGACGGGAAAGGCTTTACGGAGCATGAGGTGACAGACATCACCGAATATGATACGGAAGATACCTCAAAGCTGGTCTGGTTTACGGTTCCAAAGCATACCGGAAAAGGCGTCTGGCTCTCTCCTTACATTACGGATAACCTGGACTGGCGTGTGATCTCCTACAATGTTCCGATCTACTGGAGAGGCAATTTCATCGGTGTCGCGGGAATCGAAATTGACTATTCGACCATGGCGGAGCAGGTCGAAAGCATTCGCCTGTATGAAAACGGCTATGCTTTTCTGAATGACAGGAACGGAAACCTCTTTTACCATCCGCGCATCGACGTGACAAAGCTGACGCCGGAAACCATGCCTGAGCCTCCGGAAGGCCTGCTCAGTGATAATACCTTCCTCCGGTATACCTTCGAGGGGGTGGACCGGGAAGCCGCATGGCTGGAGCTGTGCAACGGGATGCGCCTGAATGTATCAGTCC
This sequence comes from uncultured Lachnospiraceae bacterium, assembly GCA_905236545.1. Lineage (GTDB taxonomy): Bacteria > Bacillota > Clostridia > Lachnospirales > Lachnospiraceae > Porcincola. The sequence continues at coordinate 2,455 of CAJOQO010000266.1, read as the reverse complement.
CCGTCTCTGAGACGGAGGGCGGCTGGCAGAATCTTGTCCGGGAGATCATCGTCGTCTCCCTCGCCGTTCTCCTGTGCCTGTGCGCGTTCACTCTTTTTTATACCGGCCGTATCACAAGGCCTCTTCAGCGGCTGACGGCAGCCGCCGAGCAGGTGGACCGCGGGAACTATGACGTTGACCTGGACTATGACAAAGACGATGAAGTCGGCCGGCTTACCAGTACCTTCAAAAAGCTGACAGACAATATGAAGGCACACATCACCGACCTGAACAAACGGGTGTATGTGGATGCGCTCACTTCCGTCAAAAACAAAGGCGCTTTTACCGACAGCATAGAAAAACTGCAGAAGCAGATCGATAACCACAGCGGCAGGATCGAATTCGCGGTCGGCGTTTTCGACTGTGATGACCTCAAGACAATCAATGACAGGTATGGCCACGACAAAGGAGATCTCTATCTGAAGACAGCATGCCGCCTGATCTGTACCGTATTCCAGCACAGTCCCGTATTCCGGATCGGAGGAGACGAATTCTCCGTGATCCTTCAGAACGATGATTATCAGAACCGGGAGGAACTGATTCTCGAATTCGAGAAGGAAAAGGCTCAGATCTGTGCCGATGCCCTGAATCCCTGGGAAAAGGTCAGTGTCTCGATGGGAATCGCTCTGTACGACCCTGCAGCCGATCATGCCGTGATCGACGTGGTACGCCGCGCGGATAAGACGATGTATGTCAATAAGCGCGGGAGGAAAAAGGCAAATGCCTCCATGATCTGACGATTCAGACATGAACTGCCTTCCTCCGCTGAATCTTCAGACATGGACTGCCTTCATCCGCTTCTTCTGTTCATACATCTTCGAGTCTGCCCTCTGAAATACCGCTTCAACACCGTTGTCTGTCCTGCGGTCATACAAGGCATACCCGATCGCTGCTTTCGGCGCTTCCCAGGGCTGTCCTTCTTTGCTGTTCTGCAAAGCCTCGAACCGGCTTACGCGGGTCTCAATTCCCGCGTAGTCTCTTCCCGTAAGGATCACCACGAATTCATCGCCGCCAAAACGATAGACCGGTGAGAACTTGAATACATCGCAGATCATGGAGCAGATATTCCGGATCGCCTGGTCGCCCTTCTCATGACCGTACAGGTCATTCATAAGCTTCAGATCATTCAGGTCAACAATCGCGATTCCAAACTCCGTCTCTCCCAGCTTTTCCGATATTCCGGCGATATCTTCATTGTACGCATTCTTATTTCTCACGCCTGTAAGCAGATCTCTGCGTGCCAGCTCTCCCAGCTCATCCGCTTCGATTCTTGTTTTGGACAGTTCCTGCGTCGTTGTCTTTAACGAGTCAATATAACCATTCATATCCGTAAGCATGGTCTTCATCGTATCGCACAGGGATTCAATCTCATCCCTGGTATGGATATTCAGCTTGTCAAATGCATTATAGTTTGGTTCCTGGCCGCCTGCGGAATAGTTTGCGGCGGCGCTGCTCAGCTTATTGATCGGACCGATGATGGATCTGTTCACGATCCAGATGGAAATCAGGCATATTATCCCCGTGAGTACGACAAGAATGACGGCAAACCTCATGGTAAACCGGAACTGTTCCTTCCTCAGTTCATCCATCGATATGTCAACCATGGCATATCCGATCACTTTATTCTCTTTGTCATATACAGGAACTCCGGCTGTAACCAGCCAGCCATACGGCTCCGTATTCGTGATATAAGGCGGAAATCCCCTGTCAGGGTTGGTCAGCAGCTCCCTGTTTTCCTCATATACCGGATCCAGACATCCCGGAGGACAGGCGTCCTCCACGGCGGCATCTACAGCATAGAGGAAGCCTTCGGTAGGCGCATCGATAATGGAAAGGTACAGGCAGTCGACATGATTCACATCCTGAATCCTCCGAAGCTGCCGAAGCAGATACCTGTAATCCTCACTTTCCTCCACCTTCGAGAAGGATGAAATATACTTCTCGAACGCGGGAGATCCCCACTCTTCACTGGTGACCTTCTCTTCTGTCCTGCCGTAAATCTTAAGGATATCATTTTTCAGGGACTCAAACCGGTCCCTGTCAATTACGACAGCGACCGTATCGGCGATCTCTTTCGCTCTGCTGCGGTATTCCTCTTCCACCAGCCGGTTGATAAAGCGGCCGCTGACCAGCAGACCGACTACGCTGAGGATCGCAGCGATCAGAATGATGAGTACAATCGTTTTTGTTCGCAGAGATGTTTTCATTCTTATCTTCCTCTGATGCAGCATCAATAGCAGGAACGCATCGCAGGAGCTTCGTTATCAGCATTTTACCACAAGTTTATTTCTGCTGGTTTTTATCCGGGCTGACAGGATTCACGGGGAAATAAGTCAGTCTGATCCCCTCTTTCTCCAGCGCCAGCCAGATCTCCCTGTTCACATAGTATTTGACGTCAAAGTAATCCTGTTCCCTG
>CAJOQO010000265.1 GCA_905236545.1 uncultured Lachnospiraceae bacterium | reverse complement strand
TGTCGGACGCGGAGGTTGAGCATGAGGACCAGAATGGTTCCTTCTGGCATATCAGATATCCCATCGTCGGCGAGGAGGGAAGATATGTCGAGATCGCGACAACCCGTCCGGAGACGATGCTCGGCGATACCGCCGTTGCCGTGGCCGCGGATGATGAACGCTATACGGATCTTGTCGGAAAGATGCTCCGGCTTCCGCTGACGGACCGCCAGATTCCTGTTATTGTGGATCAGCACGTCGACAAGTCCTTCGGAACCGGATGCGTGAAGATCACGCCGGCGCACGACCCCAATGACTTTGAAGTCGGAAAGCGCCATCAGCTGGAAGAGATCAATATCCTGAACGATGACGCCACCATGAATGAGCGGTGCGGCAAATATGCCGGCATGGACCGTTATGAGGCACGGAAGGAGATCGTAAAGGATCTTGAGGCGCAGGGACTGCTGGTAAAGGTCGTTCCGATCACTCACGCGGTCGGAACCCACGACCGCTGCCATACCACGGTTGAGCCCATGATCAAGCCCCAGTGGTTTGTGAAGATGGATGAGATGGCGAAGGCCGCGCTGGATGTCGTGAAGACGGACGATCTGAACTTTGTGCCGGAGCATTTTGACAAGACCTATATCCACTGGCTTGAAAACATCAAGGACTGGTGCATCTCCAGACAGCTGTGGTGGGGGCACCGGATCCCGGCCTACTATTGTGACGACTGCGGCGAAATGGTCGTGCAGATGGGCGGCGCTCCGAAGATCTGCCCGAAATGCGGGGGCACGCATTTTACCCAGGATCCCGACTCGCTGGATACCTGGTTCTCATCAGCGCTCTGGCCCTTTTCGACACTGGGATGGCCGGAGAAAACGCCGGAGCTGGAGTACTTCTACCCGACGGATGTGCTGGTCACCGGATATGACATCATCTTCTTCTGGGTGATCCGCATGGTTTTTTCCGCGCTGGAGCAGACAGGGAAAAGTCCGTTCAGATATGTTCTGATTCACGGCCTTGTACGGGACGACAAGGGCCGCAAGATGTCCAAGTCTCTGGGGAACGGTATCGATCCGCTGGAGATTATAGACAAATACGGCGCGGATGCCCTGCGTCTGACGCTGGTTACCGGCAATGCGCCGGGCAATGATATGCGTTTCTACTATGAGCGTGTGGAGAATTCCAGAAACTTTGCGAATAAGGTCTGGAATGCGACCCGTTTCATATTGATGAATCTCGATAAGAGCGAAGTGCCGGATCAGATTGACAGCCGGATGCTGATCAATGCGGACCGCTGGATTCTGTCGAAGGTGAACACGCTTGCCAGAGAAGTCACCGAGAATATGGACAGGTTCGAGCTCGGGATCGCCGTCCAGAAGGTTTATGACTTCCTGTGGGATGAGTTCTGCGACTGGTATATCGAGATGGTGAAGCCGCGTCTTTATTCGGACACGGATCCCACCAAGAGCGCGGCCTTGTGGACACTGAAGACGACGCTTGTGCAGGCTCTTAAGCTGCTGCATCCGTTTATGCCGTTCCTCACGGAAGCGCTGTATCAGTCAGTCAATGATACGGAGGACTCCATCATGGTTTCCGACTGGCCTGTCTTCCGGAAGGAATGGGACTTTGCCGCGGAAGAAGCTGAGATCGAAACGATCAAGGACGCGGTGCGCGCGATCCGCGCGGTGCGTACCTCCATGAACGTGCCGCCTTCGAGGAAGGCAAGGGTATTCGTTGTGACGCAGGATGCGCAGACCGCCGGGATCTTTGAGAAGGACAGACTGTTCTTTGCTGCTCTTGGCTCCGCATCAGAGGTGCTGGTGCAGAATGACCGGGCGAACATCGCCGGGGATGCCGTTTCCACACTGATCCATAACGCGGCGATCTTCCTTCCGATGGAAGAGCTGGTGGATGTCGGGAAGGAGATCGAACGGCTGACGAAGGAAAAGAAGAAACTCGAAGGAGAACTGAAACGCTCCAACGGGATGCTCCACAACGAAAAGTTCCTCTCCAGGGCTCCGGAGGCGAAGGTTGAGGAGGAGAAGGCAAAGCTTGCAAAATACGAGCAGCTGATGGCGCAGGTTACAGAGCGGCTGACGCAGCTTGCGAAGGGATCATGCTGAAACGGATCTCCGGAATCTGCGATACCCCGGGAAGAGGCTTCCCGGGGTTTTATATATGGCATTAAGGTTATAACTCATACCCTGGCCACATTTTCTGACAGCCACAGGGGTTCTGATACAAAGCCGCCCCTGATCACCAGTCGGCAGCCACAGGGGTTCCTTCGCTCCGACCCCCGAAAGTCTGCCGCTCAGGAACCCCTGTGGCCG
>CAJOQO010000264.1 GCA_905236545.1 uncultured Lachnospiraceae bacterium | reverse complement strand
TTGCGCGGTTTGTTTTTTACCGTTTTGTTTTTTGCGGTTTTGCTCTGGGCCCCCGCGGCCTTCGCGGATTCGATCCCGGGACTTTCGGAGATGCAGTTTCGGACGGAACTGATCGGGATGACGAGAGCGTATGACAAGGATGTGACGCTGCAGCAGGCGGAAAGGAATCCCTATATCTATGAACGTCTGATCGTTAAAACGTACGACAGTTCGCTGGATCCGGAAGAGTACGGCGCAGTTGACGCAATCAGAGACACAGACGGACATTATATTCTTCAGTTTGATTCTCCCTTTGCCGCGCGAAGAGCTGAGAGAAGGCTGAGGAAGAAGGACTCTGTTCTGTATGTTGAGCCGGATCTTCCCGTGTACGTGCAGGGAAATACGACGGCCGCGCGGAAACTGCAGGCATCCGATTACTGGGGAGCAGCGTATACCGGATGCGATGTGTATGCGGACTATATTCAGCAGAAAGGCGTCAGCGGGAATACGAAGGTTGCCGTTGTTGACTCGGGCGTCAGGAAGACGCATGAGCTGTTCCGGGGGAGGATCGATTCCTCCCGTGAGAAGGATTATGTGAATAATGACAGAAATGCTGCGGATGACCTTGGCCATGGAACGAATGTGGCAGGGATTATCGCGGAGTGCTCTCCCGGCCTGGATCAGCTTGATATCATTCCCATAAAAGTAATTGATAACAATGGAGATGGCAGCTCCGCCGTCATTGCCCAGGCGGTGAAGGACCTGGCAGGAATCAGGAAAGGAAAGAAGCACTGTTTTGCCGATGTGATCAATCTGAGCTGCGCGTCTGAAAACAGGATTTATCATTCGAATGTTCTGAAGGAGGAAATCAGAAACGCGGTCAGGGCAGGCGCGGTAGTGGTCATATCAGCGGGAAACCAGGGGGATAATGCCGGCTATCACCCGCCCGCCAATATTACAGACCGTGAAGTGCCCGGGTGCATCGTTGTCAGCTCGTGCGGCAAAAACGGGAAACACGTTGTAACCTCCAATTATGGAAGCAGTGTGGATCTCTGCGCGCCGGGAGAGGATGTGGTGACTGCGCACCTGACTTCCGACCATGCATACAAGAAGACAGGGGGGACTTCCTTCTCAGCGCCCTGCACTGCGGCCGCCGCGGCGATGCAGCGCCTTCTTTACCCGGACAGGAAACCGAAAGAGGTTGAGCGCATTTTGAAACAAAAGTGCGTTAAAAAATTCAATGAGTCAGTCTCCAGGCATTATGGCACCGGCATCCTTGATCTCTCGGCAGAAGTTCCCGCTGCCTACTATGAGAAGATTCAGGCCGTTATCTCAGCAATCGCCGTGATTCCTTCCGATGTCACGCTGGAGAGCGAGCCTCTTGCGGAGGCTGCCAGAGGCGCTTATGACGGCCTGAGCCAGGCGCAGAAACGCCGTGTGACCAATTATCAGGTTCTGGCGGATGCGGAAAAGCAGATTGCAAGATTGAAGGATCCGGAAGGGGAAGCGAAAAAAGAGGAGGAAGCGCGCAGGGCTGCAGAAGAAGCGAAAAAGGCGGAGGAAGCGCGCAAGGCAGCGGAAGAAGCGAAAAAGGCAGAGAAGGCGCGCCGGAAAGAGGAAAAGCGCAGGGCTGCAGAAGAAGCGAAAAAAGCGGAGGAAGCGCGCAGGGCAGAGGAAGCGAAAAAGGCGCAGAAGATCACCATTTCGAAAGCGCCGTCCTGCGTGAAAGCAAAGACAAAGAAGAATAAGGTTACGGTTTCCTGGAAGAAGATCGGGAAAAAGGACAGGAAGCTGAGATCAGGCGTCAGGTCGGTTCAGGTTCAGTACGCGGCGGACAGGGCGTTTTCGCGGAATGTAAAGACAAAGGCCGTCGGAAGGACGAAGACGAAGGCGGTTCTGAAGCTCCGGAAGAAGGGAGTGTATTATATCCGGGTGCGCTACATAGGGAAGGACGGTGTTTCGCGGTGGAGCGGCATCCGGAGAGTAACGATCCGGTAGCCCACTCCGGCCTTGTGTTATGCCTGCTGCGGGAACCCCTGTGGCTGCCGACTGGTGATCAGGGGCGGCTTGTATCAGTACCCCTGTGTCTGTCAGAAAAGGTGGTCGGGGTGTGACCTGCAACGATCTGTTTCCGCCGGCACATTGCTCTTGCGGCCCGGAGAGCATTCGATATAAAATGATGGTAGCGATATGTCTTACAGTGAGGAGTGTGTATGAAAAAGTATATCGGTCTGATTCTATCGTTTCTGATGATCCTGAGCCTGTCTGTTCCTGCCCTGGCGGAAGAGAATGACCTGTTAGAGGAGATTGAGCAGGAGCTTGACTTTCTTGAGTCCGCTGAAACGGAGCCTGCCGCTGCGGGTTCTGATGCAACGGAGTCTGCTGCCGCGCAGAACATGACAGCGGATCCTGCTGTCGTTGCAGCGCTCGACGATATCGCTGAACGTCTGAAAGCCGGAAACTGCAGGCTCATCTACACAGAGGGAACCGACGAACGCATCCTCGATGCCGCCGCACGTCTGAAGCAGGAGGGCATCATCACACCTGTGCTTCTCGGGAATGTGGATGAGGTCAGGGCTGCGGCCGCCAGGGGCGGATATGACATCGAGGGGCTGGAGATCATTGATCCCGCCTCCTATCCCGATATGGATAAGCTTGTGAAGGAT
>CAJOQO010000263.1 GCA_905236545.1 uncultured Lachnospiraceae bacterium | reverse complement strand
GGCCCCATGGAGCACGAATGGAGGGCAGGATTGTGGGAGCGCGAAGCGCGGAACAATCCGTAATCGACTTTTGGCGACCGTATCATATGATAAAAGAGAACTGCGCGAAGATATCCGCAAAACAGGATCGGCATTTTCCTGAAGCAGGGGGCTTCCGGGGAGAGGAGGCAGAAAGGGATGAACAAAAAACAGGCAGGAGTAAGGTTTCTGGCCGTGGTGTGGGCAGCTTTTACGCTTCTTTCGGGGAACCTGGCAGGGGGAGGAACGGCTTATGCCGCTCAGAGTATGATCAGGGAACTGACCTATGGGGACGGGCAGAAGCTCTATGTTCTTCTTCCGGAAAAGGAAGCTTTGGGAGAGAGGTATCCTTCCGTGTATTTTATGCCGCAGGATGGGTACGGCGCCCGGCAGTATCTGGAGGACGGGATCGAAAACAGGATTCGCGCCCTGGAGGAAGAGGGAGACATACCGGAGATGATCTGTGTATTTCCCGAGCTTCGCGCCGGAAAGCCGCTGGAAGACCAGATCCGGGAAGCGATCGCCGTGGTGGAGGATCACTGTCCGGCCGGGCGCGGCGCGTCGATGCGCGGCGTTACCGGATTCTCGGTGGGTGGTTACCTTTCCTTTTTGCTCGGCTATGGGGCAGCGGACGGAGAGGTGGATGAGGAACCGCTGTTCTTCAGTAAGATTGCGAGCCAGGACGGAGACTTTACATCCCGGGACAATCCATTCCTCGAAGAATACGGAGATGTGTACAGCCTTCTGAGCGGGCGGATCGGCGGCTTCGGTGCGGATGGACAATGGCTGGGAAACTATTACACTTATCTGGACTGCAATGCGGACAGTTCGCTTGCCTGGGCTGAGGGCGGTTCCGCGGACATAGCCTCCTTATTCCGGGAACCGGGCCTGGCGGATGAAAACAGTCCTTCGGCCTGGGACTACGATGTCTTTGCATACTCCATCAGGAGCTCCGTGCTTTATGGGACATACCTGGATCAGCTGGGCAGCGTCCTGAAAAACTTCGCGCATGCATTTTCCGGGGAAGAAGGAGATGGGACGGAGGAGACAGAGACAGAGTATCAGCCGCTGGAAACGATTACAGAAGGCGCGGAGCGCAGAATCGATCTGGCGGGCAGCTGGTATTTCCGGACAGCGGATGCTCTTCGCGAAAGTGATCCGGAGGTTTCTTCTGAGAAGATCGGGGAAATACTGGATACAGACTGGAGAGAATGGGATGTGGTTCAGCCCGGCCTTGACTGGTGGAGCAGTGATTTTGCTTCCTGCCTGAAGGGCAATCCCTATTATGCCGGATATGCCTGGTATATCCGGGACTTTGTGCTTCCGGAAGGATTCGACAGGAAGGATCTTCAGCTGGAGGCCGGCATGATGGACGAGGCGGATGAGATCTATCTGAACGGGAAACGCATCGGCCAGACCGGGATCCCGGATGAGGGCGGCAGCTACGACGGGACGAATCCGTGGGATGTGGAACGGATCTATCCGGTTCCGGAGGACCTGATCCGGCCCGGGGAAAATGTGCTGGCTGTCAGGATCTGCAATTCGAACGGTGCAGGCGGCTGGTACGCCGGACCGATTCGGATAACGGCAAAGGCGGATAAGGAGCAGGATTCTTCAAAGAGAAGATTCTATACGGATTCCTTCTCTTCCGATTCCCTGAAAGGGCAGGAGATCGAGTACAGGGTCTTTCTGCCGGAAGGATACGATGAGTCGGAGCTCAGGTATCCGGTTGTGTACATGCTGCATGGCTACGGTTCCACCGGAAAGTCGTTTGAGATTGCCGGCGTTCCGGCCGTACTGGACGAAGGAATCGCGGAGGGAAAGATTCCGCCCTGCATCGTGATCTTCCCGTCTGACGGCCATCCGCAGAAACAAAGCTGGTGGTCCGGCGCGTACGCGAAGATGCTGAACGAGGATCTGATCTCCCGGGTGGACAGTACCCTGCGGACAGTAAACAGCAGGGAGTATCGGTTCCTTGCAGGGGAATCCATGGGAGGCGGAGGCGCTTACCTGAACGCGCTGGCTCATCCGGAGCTGTACGGAGGCGTCTTTGACATCTACGGAGCTCTCCGCTATACGGGCGCGCTGAAGACATTTCTGGAGATGGATGCCGGGCAGCTCGGACAGTTCCGTCATGTGAGCATCTGCGGAAGCCATGATCTGTACTGCTTTGACCTGGATCATATCCGGATGGGAGGGCATCTGACCCGGCTGAAGGTTCCCCATCTGTTTGAGATTGACAGCGGAGAGCACAGTTCTTCCTTCTATCTGCCGCGGCTGAAGGACGGCTTTGCTTATCTGCTGGCCGGTGTGGAGCCGGTCAGGAACGAAAGGGAATGATATTGGGTCATACCCCGGCCACTTTACGACAGAAAGTAAATGACATTGGGTCATACCCCGACCACTTTACGACGGACAACAGTGCGGCGCATTGAAACGCTTTCATCGAAAGAGTTCAATGCGCCGCATGTGGCTGTCAGCGCGGTCTGCAGAAGCGGTTTCCGTACAGATTCTTACCCGGGGATCAGTTCGCCTGACAGAAAGTCGTGAATAAAGGGAAGCGCGGCTCCATAGGTGATGCTGTGCTTGGGCATCTTTCCGATGCGGACGTAGTCGCGTTTCTCGGGAAACGGGGAGACCCTCTCAATGTTTTCATAGATGCAGGTGATATCCCTGTCCCGGAGATGAGAGGCCAGATATCCTCCTATGACAAAGTCTTCATTGTAGAGCAGATGCATATTGTGTATGGTCAGAGAGAGATAATACAGGTAGGTATTCCACCGCTCAACAGCGGCAGGGTCACCGGCATCTCTCAGCTCGAAGAAAGCATCCTCTTCGTCCTCCCCCAGGAGCGCGCTCATAGAGCAGACCGTCTCCGTACAGCCGAGCTTTCCGCAATAGCATTTTTTTCCGTTCGGGATCATCTGGACGTGCTCGACGGTGCCGGAATACCCATGCTTGCCGGTCAGGATACGGCGGCCATGAACCAAAGTCGCTCCAAGATGAATGCTGACATTCATATAGATAAAGTCGGAAAGCTCCGGAGAGGCCCACAGCTCGGAATCGGCCGCTGCAGCGGCATCATGCAGGAACCTGCAGGGATAGGAAAGGTATCTGGCAAACTGTTCAATTGTAAGCCCTGTGCAGTCCAGGATCTTTCCGTAGGTGATGCGGGTTCCTTTCGCGTTCACAAGCCCCTGGAAAGAAATGCCGATTCCGAGGATCTGCTCCTCTTTATAGCAAAGAGACTGGATATAGCGGTTTACCTCGTCACAAAAGCTTCTGATATACGCATCTGTATTCTCATACTTCTTTTCTATGACGATCCGGTTATAATAATTCCCCTTCAGATCTACCACAAGGATTTTAATCAGATTCTTCATTACCTCTGCGCCGACGGCAACGCGGTAGTCAGGCACTGCCGAATAAGCGACAGCTTTCCGGCCAACCAGCTCTGATGAGATCTGTCCGGCCCTGCAGATGAGCCCCTTTTCCTCCAGCTCCGCGATCTTGGCGGATACCGTAGGGCGGCTCAGGTGCAAGGCATAGACGATATCCTGCTGGGAAACGGAATCATTCTGGTAGATGTACTGATAGATGAGCTTCAGGTTGTTCTGACTGATCTGTCCCGGTGTAATTGTCTTTTTCATATCGCAAGCCTCCTTCTATTAAGTCTCGTCACAGGACATCATAAATGAAAAGGAAATAATTTGCAAAATGATTTTCATGAATTAGATTTGCCTTACACATGATTTGGAAATAATGCACAATATACGTGTTGATAGTTTATGTAAAATGACCAATTGACAGCGTAAGAGACTGAAGCTATGATTTAGACAACACATTTTGATAAATCATATTACAAAATTAATTACAACAATAACACAGGAGGAAGCTATGGGAATCATTGAACAGATGAGACTGGACGGCAAGAAGGGCTTTGTCACAGGCGGCGCGAGAGGCATCGGCAAATGCACTGCCACAGGCTTCGCCCAGGCGGGTGCAGACGTGGCAATCGTGGATCTGGACATTGAGGAAGCAAAGAAGACCGCAGCCGAACTGGCTGAGGCGACGGGCCGCAAGGTGATCGCCATCCGGTGCGACTGCACCAGCAAGGAAGAAGTCGACGCCATGGTAGAGCAGGTTGTTGCTGAACTGGGCGGACTTGACTTCTGTCACAACAACGCGGGAATCTGCATCAACGCTCCGGCTGAGGAGATGACCTATGAGCAGTGGTCGAAGGTGATCAACATCAACCTGAACGGAGTGTTCCTTACCGACATCGCGGCAGGCAGGTACATGCTTGCGCACGGAGGCGGATCCATCATCAATACCGCTTCCATGTCGGCGCACATCGTGAACGTGCCGCAGCCCCAGTGTGCGTACAACGCTTCCAAGGCGGCAGTGATCCAGCTGACGAAGTCCCTGGCGATCGAGTGGGCGAAGAGAGGGGTGAGAGTCAACTCCATCAGCCCGGGATACATCGGAACGGATCTTGTCCTTCAGTCGAAGACGCTGATCCCGCTGATCGAAAAGTGGAACGCGATGGCACCGATGGGAAGGCTTGGCAAACCGGAAGAGCTGGAATCGATCTGCGTCTACCTGGCAGGCGACACAAGCAGCTTCACCACCGGTTCTGACTTCATCATCGACGGAGCATTTACCTGCTTCTGATCCATCGACAGGAAAGGGAATCATAAGAACGGAGATTGAGCGCATCTCCATGCGGGATTGCGTGTATGGAGATGCGTCACAATAAAAAAACATGTTTCTAAGAATGAAAGGAGAAACAAAATGAAAAAGCGTTTCATGGCAATGGTATGTACGGGAATCATGTCACTGAGCATGCTGGCGGGAACAGCGATGGCTGACACCGACAGCACCGAGGGGATCCAGGCCAGCCCGGAATTCTACGAGAAGGCAGACCTTTCCGTCCTGGAAGGCAAGAAGATCGGAATCACGATCCAGTCTCTTGAAAATGCTTACTGGGCAGGCGTCATGACGGCTCTTCAGGAGCAGCTCGATGAGATCGGCGCGAACACGACGATCGTTGCCTGCGATGACAGCTCAGCGACCCAGATCGGCCAGGTTGAGAACTTCATCTCCTCCGGATGCGACCTGATCATGATCCATCCGTCAGACGCGGAAGCGGTAGAGGATGTTGCGAAGGAAGCACGCGATGCGGGGATCAAGGTAATGTGCTGGGATGACCCGATGACCAATACCGATGGAAACTGGATCCTCAACAACACCGATCTTGGAATCGCGATCGGCGAGCTGACCGGAGAATTCATCAACGAGCACTATGACGAGGACAACAAGGCTCAGGTTACCGTAATCGGTTATCCGCAGACCACGATCCTGAAAGAGCGTGAAGACGGAATCATGGAAGGCATGGAGAATGTCGCGAGCGGCAAGTATGAAGTCGTTGCGAACCAGGCCGCGATCGATGCGAATGCGGCACAGACCGCGATGGAGACCATCCTGATCGCTCATCCGGACTGCAAGGTTGTCACCGGAATCGGCGCAGGCGCCATGATCGGTGCTGACGAGGCCCTGAACATCTCCACCGGCGGAGAGATCCCGGAAGATATGGCAGTTATCACGACTGACGTTACGAAGCAGCAGCTGGAGCAGCTGGCGGATCCGGCTTACCCGGCAAAGGGGATCATCGGTTTCGAGGGATCTGACGAAGATACCGCGAATGCCTGCGCATCCATGTTCGCTCTGATCCTCAGCGATTCTCTTGAAGACCAGAACGTATTCCGCGGCGTAGCCCCAATCACGCTGGACAACGTTGAGGAGATCAGCGGCGGAATGAAATAATTCCGCAGACTGTTTCCCGGCATAGTTAACACAGAAGACAGCACAGGTCCCCGCCCTTTCAGGGGCGGGGACCTGCTGTCAGCAATCAGGAGGAAATAAACGTATGAGTGAAGAGTATGTCCTTGAACTGGAGCATATCCGGAAGGTATATCCCGGCGTGGTTGCTCTGAAGGATGTGACCCTGCAGCTGCGTAAAGGAGAGGTCCTCGGACTGATCGGTGAGAACGGGGCCGGCAAATCCACCCTGATCAAATGCTGCTCAGGAGCGGTGATTCCGACATCCGGAAAGATTAAGGTCAACGGAAAAGAGTTCGACCGCATGACCCCCCAGCTGGCGGCAGAGAACGGAATCGCCATTATCTACCAGGAGTTCAACAATGTCGGGGAACTGTCCGCAGCTGAAAATCTGTTTTTGGGAAGGCCGATCCGAAACGGATTCATGATCGACAGGAAGGCGATGGAAGCGGAAGCGGCGAAGGCCTTTGAGCAGCTGCGGATCAGGATCAATCCCAGGGAGCTGGTGAAGAACCTTTCTGTCGGCTACCAGCAGATGATAGAGATTGCGAAGGCGATCCAGCAGAATGCGAAGGTGCTGATCATGGATGAGCCCAGCGCCCCGCTGACCTCCAATGAAGTCGAGAGTATGTTCAAGGTTGTGGAACTGCTCCGGGAGCAGGGGGTTTCCATCATTTATATCTCCCACAGGCTGGAAGAGATCTTCCGGCTCAGCGACAGGATCGAGGTGATCCGTGACGGTGAGTACGTCACGACGCTGATCACGCCGGAAGCGACGGTGGATGAACTGATCCGCCTGATGGTCGGCCGTGAGATGACGCAGAAGTATCCTGCCCGCAAGGACTGCATCGACCGCAGCAATGTGGTACTGGAGCTGAAAAATGTGTGCGGCAATGGCGACCGCGATATGTCGCTGAAGGTTCATGCCGGTGAAGTGCTTGGCCTTGGCGGACTTGTGGGAGCGGGGAGAACAGAGCTTGCGGAGGTGATCTTCGGATCAAAGGCAAAGGAATCCGGTCAGATCTTCCTGAACGGAAAGGAGATCAATCCGAAGTCTCCGCGTGAGGCGATCGACCTTGGAATCGCTCTGGTGCCTGAAGACCGGAAGCGTCACGGCGCGCTTCTGACGAATTCCATAAAGAATAATATCAATATGCCGATCTATGAGCGTATCTCAAAGGCCAGTGTGATCAACTCTTCCACAGAGAAGGCGACGGCCGAAAAGTACCGTGAACAGATCCAGATTAAATGTCCGACCATCAACCAGCTGGTAAAAAACCTGTCAGGCGGAAACCAGCAGAAAGTGATACTGGGTAAGTGGCTGGCGGCGGATTCCCAGCTGATTATCTTCGATGAGCCGACCCGCGGAATCGACGTCGGCGCCAAGTACGAGATCTACAGGCTGATCAATGATCTCGTGGAATCCGGCCGCAGTGTACTCATGATCTCCTCAGAGATGGAGGAACTGATCGGAATGTCCGACCGCATCATCGTTCTGGCAGAGGGCGTCATGACAGGCGAGCTGTCAAAAGATGAGTTTAATGCTGACACGATCATGGCATATGCATCCGCCATCGTGGATAATAAGGAGGTTACAGCATGAACGTAAAGAGTGTATTCAAATCCAACGCAATCTGGCTGGTATTCGCGGTAGAGGTGATCTTTTTCGCGATCTTCAGCCACGGTGCCTTCCTGACGACCAACAACATTATCAACATTTCCAGGCAGGTTTCCTATTTCGGCATCGCGTCCATCGGCATGACGTTCGTGATCCTGATTGCCGGGATCGATCTTTCCATCGGCTCGATCATAACGATCGTCAACGTGGTGTGCGCTTTCCTGATGGTCAACTCGGGAATGAACATGTGGCTTGCGATCCTGATCTCTCTGGCACTTGCCACCCTGATCGGCGTTCTCAACGGCTTCATGGTCGCCAGCATCGGCATTCCTGCTTTGATCGCAACCTTCGCTTCCCAGACGATCTTTGAGGGCGTCGCATACCTGATCTCGGGCGGCCGTCCTATCTCAAACCTTCCGGAAGGCTTCGCGCTGTTCGGACGCTGGTCGGTCGGCATCGTCCCGGTCTGCTGCATCATCATGGTAGTATGCTTCGCGATCGGAAGCTTCATTCTGAATAAATCTTACTTCGGACGTTACTTCTACGCGATCGGCGGAAATGAGGAAGCCGCGGAGCTCTCCGGTATCCGTGTCAACCGCGTGAAATATCTGATCTATGCACTGTCCGGATTCTTTGCGGGACTTGCGGGAATCGTTCTGCTGTCAAGATCCAACTCCGCGCAGAGTACCGTCGGCAAGGGACTTGAATTCGACGTGATCACCTGCGTTGTGCTGGGCGGCGTATCCGTCAACGGCGGCGTCGGCAGAATGTCCGGCGTAGTGGCCGGTGTTCTGATCATCGGCTGCCTGACGAACGGCATGATCCTTATGAATGTCAGTGAATATACCCAGATGGTGGTCAAGGGCATCGTTCTCGCGATCGCGGTCGGGATTGACTGCATGTCCAAGAAGCGCCAGACAACCTGAGGCTTTCCCGATGATTCGGTGTACCCGGGCCGGGAATGATACATGGGACCGGGCAGACAGGAGACAGATTATGCAATTATCATATAATGGATTGAAAGAGACGGCCGGATGGGAAAAAGCGGGGATCGCGCTTCCCTCTTATGATCCCGCGTCAGTCGCGGAGAAGACAGGGAAGGATCCCGTCTGGGTGCATTTCGGGATCGGAAACATCTTCCGGATCTTCATCGGAGGAATCGCGGATACCCTTCTTCGCAGCGGGGAAATGGACAGGGGAATCATCTGCGCCGAGACCTTTGACGACGAGGTTGTGGACCGGATCTACGATCCCTTTGACAATCTGGTCATGGCGGTTACGCTTCACGGAGACGGAAGGACGGAGCAGAGAGTGCTGGGCTCCCTGTCCGAGGCTGTGAAGGCTGCTTCGGAACAGGGAAGGGAGCGGCTTCGTGAGATCTTCCGCTCAGCCGGCCTGCAGATGGTGACATTTACCATCACGGAGAAGGGCTATGCGATGCGGGGAGCGGATGGAGACTATCTTCCCTATGTAAAAAAGGATCTGGAGCAGGAGCCCGAAAAAGCCTCGGGTGCCATGGGGATCGTCACGGCTTTGCTTCTGGAACGGTATCGAAACGGCGCGTACCCGATCGCTCTGGTTTCGATGGATAACGTTTCCCAGAATGGAAGAAAGCTCAGGGAGAGCGTTCTGGAGACAGCGGCCGCGTGGCACGGGAAAGGCTTTGCGGATGAGGGCTTTCTCCGTTATCTTTCGGATGAGGAACGCGTCAGCTTCCCCTGGACCATGATCGATAAGATCACGCCGCGCCCCGGGGACAAGGTGCTTGAGATGCTGACGGAGCTTGGCGTGGAGCATATGGAGCCGGTCGTAACAGCCAGGCATACCTATATCGCTCCTTTCGCAAACGCGGAGGGGCCGCAGTACCTGGTGATAGAGGATCATTTTCCGAATGGCCGTCCTCCGCTGGAGAAGGCCGGCGTTTATATGACAGACCGGGAGACGGTCAATCACTCGGAGCGGATGAAGGTGACGGTCTGCCTGAACCCCATCCATACCGCGCTTTGCTCCTATGCCTGCATGTTCCGCTATGAACTGTTTGCGGACAGCATGCATGATCCCCAGCTGAGAGAGCTGGCTGAGACGCTTGGCTATCAGGAAGGGCTTCCGGTCGTGGAGGATCCGGGGATCCTGTCCCCCAGAGCATTTCTGGATGAAGTGTTGAATGACCGTTTCCCGAACCCGTATCTCGGGGATACCAGTGCCCGGATCGCGGTCGATATTTCACAGATGGTGGGAATCCGTTTCGGTGAGACGATCAAAGCTTATGTGGAAAGGGATGGAACAGCCGAGGGACTTACGGCGATTCCCCTGGCAATTGCCGGATGGCTGCGCTATCTGCTTGCGGTGGATGATGAGGGACAGCCGTTTCCGCTTTCCCCGGATCCCATGATTCCCGAACTGCAGAGGCAGCTTGAAGGCATCCGCTGCGGTGATCCGGACAGCCTGAAGGATCAGGTCAGACCGATCCTTTCCAACGCTCATATCTTTGGAAGCGATCTGTATCAGGCAGGGATCGGAGATAAGATCGAGGCCATGCTGCGCGCCATGCTCGAGGGCCGGGGCGCGGTCAGGAAGACACTGGTTTCTTTCCTGGGATAAGGCGGAACTGATACGAATGGAAATAACTCCTCCGCATGGCGCGGAGGAGTTATTTCCTGTCCCGGCTGCAGCAGGGTGATCAGGGTGTACCGGTGAGCGTGAAAGAGTTTGCACTGCAGTGTGAAAAGTGCTACACTTGCCACCGGAGGCATTCCTATGTTTACCTTTTTCTTATTAATCTGGATCATATTGAACGGCCGCGTCACGCTTGAGATTATTCTCTTCGGAATACTGATTGCAGCGGCCGTCTTTTTGTTTGCCAGGGCGGCCTTCGGTTATACCGTCACAACCGAGCGCCAGGTCATCCGGTACACACCGCTTGCGCTTTTGTACCTGGTCAACCTGGTGGTGGAGATCTTCCGGGCAACGATGAGTGTAATCGGTATCGTCGTGAATCCCGGCCGCAGACCGGAGCCTGTCCTGGTCGAGTTTGACTCCGGGCTGCCGACGGATTTTCAGAATGTGGTTCTCGCGAATTCGATCACGCTCACGCCCGGAACCGTGACGGTGGAGATGGAGGGAAGCCATTTTCAGGTACATTGCCTGGTTCCGGAGTACGCGGACGGGATCGGTGAGTCTTCTTTTGTCAGGCTGCTGCGCCGCATCAATCTGTGAGGAGGGAAAGCTTGCATGTCCGTAGAGAATGCCTATCAAATCCTGTTTCTGTCCGCGCTGATCGTGCTGGGGATCCTGATCGGGGTTGTCCTGATCCGGAGCATCATCGGCCCGCGCGTAACAGACCGGATCCTTTGTATCAATATGATCGGAACGCTGGTGATCTGCTCGATCGCGATTCTGTCGATCCGGCAGAAGGAAGGATATCTTGTGGATATTTCCCTGATCTATGCGATGATCAGCTTCCTGACGGTTCTGATCCTGGCCTCTGTTTATATCCGGAAAAAGGATCCGCGCCCCGGCAGCGGCGCCGCCGCGGAGAATCCTGACGGAGAAGGAGAGGAGGAGACACATGGGTGAATGGATCCGTTTCTGGATCGTCGCCGTGATCCTGACAGCCGGGATTTTGTGCTATATCCTGGAGGTGGTCGGGGTCTTCCGGTTCGGATATGTCCTGAACCGGATGCATGCTTCCGGCATCGGCGATACGTTGGGGCTGTTTTGCATTACCCTGTCCCTGATGATTGCCTCAGGGTGGAATCTTACGACGGTGAAGCTGCTTCTGCTGATCGTCTTCATGTGGCTGACGTCACCGACCAGTACGCATTTTCTCAGTATGGTTGAGATGAATACGAATCCTTATCTGGACCGTTATGTGAAAAGGAGGAAGGAGTCATGATTCCGAGAGAGATACTGACGATGATTCTGCTCATCCTGCTGATCGTATGTGCGATATCGGTCAATCTCATAAAGGATCTCCTTCAGGCTGTGATCACATTTATGGCCTACAGCTCGATCATGGCGGTGATCTGGCTCCTGATGGAGAGCCCTGATCTTGGCATAACGGAAGCTGCGGTCGGCGCCGGCGTCAGCGGGATCCTGTTCCTGATGACGCTGAAGAAGATCGGCGCGGAGGACAGGAAGGATACGGCAGACGAGCGGGAGAGCAGAGAGAATCCCGGATCAGGGGAGGATCCTGTCTGATGAAGCAAAGATTTAACGAGTGGTTCCAGGGAGAGTCAGATCCCTTTGAATCCCTGCTTGATATTTCGCGGGAGGAAGATCTTGCCGGCAGCGAACGCAGGAGGATCCGGAGTGAAAGGATCCGCGCGCGCAGGAATGCGCCGGAGGGCCGCAGGCACATCGAGCGGATGAGAAAACGCTTCACGGTTTTCTACCATCTGACAGCGGTTCTGTGCTGTGTCTTTCTTTCCTTTGTCCTGCTCTACGCGGTGGCCGGCCTTCCGCGCCAGGGGGAACTGAATCCAAGGACGGAAGAGGTGGTCGAACGCTACGTGGAGAAGGGACTGAAGGAGACCGGAGCGGTCAATATTGTATCCGGCATGATTCTCGACTACAGGGCGTTCGATACGCTCGGCGAATCGCATGTACTGTTTACTGCCCTGGTCTGTGTGATGATTCTTCTCAGGATCGACAGGAAGAATCAGAGAACCAGATTTGAGGATTACTATACGATCCGCAATGATACCTATTTTGACCTGTCCGGCGATCCGATTCTCCGGACGGTCGGCAGGGGACTGATCCCCTGTATTCTCCTGTATGGAATCTATATACTGCTGAACGGACAGAATTCGCCCGGCGGAGGCTTTTCGGGCGGTGCGGT
>CAJOQO010000262.1 GCA_905236545.1 uncultured Lachnospiraceae bacterium | reverse complement strand
GTCAAAGCGAGCGTGCCTCCTGTGGAATCAAACCCGGCATCGGCCAAAACGAGCGTGCCTCCCGTGGAATCAAACCCGGCATCGGCCGAAGCGAACAGGTCTGCAGCAAAGAGTCCAGATGCAGGCAACGCCACGATCATCGCCGATGGTTCTGTGAAGGCGAACAGGAGAACTGCAGTCAATATTGCCGCTCCTCAAAACGGCGCCTCTGAAATGTCACTGTTCGCATCAGCCGACGACGATCCAAAGCCTTCCGGCAGCAATGAAAATGATCCGAAGACTTCCGGCAGCAACGATAACGATCCGAAGGCCTCTGGCAACAACGATCCAAACTCTCCCGGCAGCAACGGCAACGATCCGAACGCCTCCGGCAGCAACGATCCAAAGACTTCCGGCAGCAACGATCCAAAGATTTCCGGCAGCAATGGCAGCAATGATTCAGATGCTTCTTCTGACGATTCTTCTGACGATTCTTCCGGCAATTCCTTCTCTATGACGCTGGCGAATCACGTATATGGATATGCTGACACAGATGGCGGAGATGACGGAAATGGCGTAAATAGCGGAGATGTTGGAAATGATTCCGGCGAGGATAAGACAACTGCAGTTTTCAATCTGAAGGTTCTGAAAGATGCTCTTCTGGATGTCCTGCAGAGCTGGCTGGACACAGGCTGGAGTGAGAGCGGCAGCTTTCTCAGCCGTTCCGTCTCCCTGAAGAATCATGCAAGCGAGACGATAAGCGGCATCCCGTCCAGCGCTCAGGTTACGATCAGTGTGAACGAAAAAGTGGACGCACCCACCGTGCTTGGAGAAGGGGCTGCGCAGCAGCACTTTACCCGTTCCTGGATCACAAATGACGGGTATAAGGACAACGCTTCCCGCCTTTCCGTCAATTCCGGCAAGAACCTGACCGGCAATGTGGAATATACGCTGATGAGGATCGCAAAGAGCCCGCAGGAGGTGAAGCCGCTCCACATTATCAATGACAGTGAAGATGCCAGTCTGCGCCTTTCTGTCGATATCGAAGGGCCTGAACAGTGTCTGTTCGGCATCTTCGGATCGGATCAGGAACTGCAGCATATCGTTTCCGGCAAAACGGATTACATAGAGATCCCGGCAGGCGGCTACGGCTATCTGATTCCGTCCGGAGAAAATGCAGGTACTTCGCCCTTGCAGTTTTCCCTTACGCCTCTGGATGTCAATGTGAATGCAGGAATCTCCTCGACCGCGACTTATGACGCGGAGAAAGGCTCATTGACAGGTACTTCGAACGCGCTTCTGAAGGATGGCGATTATGTTCTGTTCCGCGTGGAGAATAAGAAGCATGGAACGGAGAATGAGCCGGAGAAGACCGATAATGATCCGGTGATAACGCCTCCCGAAGACAACCCTGAGAAAGACCCGGATCCTGCTCCTCCCGAAAAGGAGCCGGAAGAAGATCCCGACCCCGCGCCGCCTGAGAAGGAGCCGGAAAAAGATCCCGACCCCGCGCCGCCTGAGAAGGAGCCGGAAAAAGATCCCGATCCCGCCCCTCCTGAAGAGGAGCCGGAGACCCCCGCTGTGGAGAAGGAATCGGAGGCTCCGCCGGAAATCACTCCTCCTGCCGGGCAGCCCGAAACGACGCCCTCTGTGGAACAGCCTGAAACAACGCCTTCTGTAGAGCAGCCTGAAACAACGCCTTCTGCCGGGACGCCGGAGACCGCTCCTCCCGATGCTGTCACCACCGGCGGGACTCCATCCGGCGCGCCGGAAGAGGCCGAAAACGTTCCGGAAACTGCAAAACCTCAGGAACCGAAAACACCCGCAAAGGATACTCCGAAGCAGACAAAGCAGCCGAAAGATGACACTTCGAAGCGTCCGAAGCCAAAGGGACCGGAAAACCATACCCCGAAGCGTCCGAATCCAAAGGGGCCGGAAGACCACACCTCAAAGCGTCCGAAGAAGGAGCCTTCGCCCCCGTCCCGGCAGTTTATGGACAACGGACAGGAAACGCACCGGATGCGTCTGACAAAAGAACAGCAGGATCCCGCATACTGGACAGCGCCTGTCGACACAGCGGATCATTCCGTGCCTGACTGGTATCTGGCACTTGCGGCAGGTTCTCTCGCAGTCCTGGCAGCAGCCGCAATGATTCGTAAGCACAGGAAGCACCGAAACTAAGAAGCCATCACTGATGCTGCATAGAAAAAACAGCTGCCTGATCATCCGCCGCGATGCATTTGCATCGAAGGAGTGATCAGGCGGCTGCCCTGATTTTAAGCTAATTGATTCTGTCCGCTTTCGTCCGTCCTTGTCTGCCATTCGCTTTTCGGGGCGAACGAGACGGTCGTTTCCCGCGAGATAACGCCAGCTTACAAACGCTTACAGTCTCTTACAGGCACTTACAGGCACTTACAGGTTCTTACAGGCGCTTACAGACGCTCTGCTTTCTCGATGTCGAGGAAGTACTTGTAGGTATCGACGGTCAGCTCACCGCAGGCCGCTTCATCGCAGGCGATGATCGCGCCGTTATGCATCTGAAGCGCGGAGCAGGTCCATTTCTGGCTCACGCCGCCTTCCACGGTTGCCGCCAGCGCTCTTGCCTTGTTGTGGCCGTTGATCAGAATCAGAACCTCCTTGCTGTCGGTCACAGTGCCGACGCCGACAGAAAGCGCCTGAGCCGGAACCTTCTCCGGATCATTGCCGAAGAAACGGCTGTTCACGATGCGGGTATCTGTCGTCAGGTCGCGCACTCCGGTTCTGGAAGCAAGACTCGTGAACGGTTCGTTAAATGCGATGTGGCCGTCTACGCCGATACCGCCCATGAACAGGTCGATGCCGCCGTAGGAAGCGATCTTTTTCTCATAACGGGCGCATTCTCCCTCAGGATCATCCGTCATGCCATTCAGAATATTGATATTCTCCGGCTTCATGTCAACCAGGTGGTCAAAGAAATTGTCATGCATGAAATACCAGTAGGACTGGTCATGCTCATGGGGCAGCCCCAGATATTCATCCATATTGAACGTGACAACATTCGCAAAGGAGAGCTCTCCGGCCTGGTTCATCCGGGCCAGCTCCCTGTACACGCCGATCGGGCTGGAGCCGGTCGGAAGGCCGAGTACGAAGGGACGGTTCTCTTTATGGCTGCGAATCTTCTTCGCGATATAATCAGCAGCCCATTTGCACATGTTTTCGTAGTTTTCCTGAATAACAACTCTCATGATAAAACTCCTGTCTTTCGCCTTGCGGCGGTGATGTCAGTCAGCTGTCCGCGGAGAATCACCCCGGACCGGATGACGATATTTGACGCTTATGGGGCACCCGTGCCCGTCACCTAAGAATTATAGCGTTTTTTCCCCTGTTCGCAAGATGTTTTCTTTGTCTCTTGTCTCTTCCGTGTCCGGCATTCGTGTATCTTACATCAGCTCCGCAAACAGGCGCAGGAACAGCTGCCAGAGCCTCATGACGGAGCTCTTGCCGTCACGGTATTCCTGCGTTACCTCCCGGCTTTCGGCAAACATGGCCTCAAAGTCCTTGCGGATCGAGTCGGCGATGGCGGAGTCATACATCCAGCAGCCGTTCTCAAAATGATGGTACAGGCTGCGGTAATCCAGATTGATGGTGCCGCAGGTGGACATCTTGTCGTCCGCGACGCTCATCTTGCAGTGCAGAAAGCCCGGCGTCCACTCGTAGATCCTTATTCCGGCCTTCACCAGAACGGGATAGAAGGAGCGGGTCATGGAATACACCAGTTTCTTGTCCGGGATACCCGGAGTGATGATCCTCACATCCACGCCGCG
>CAJOQO010000261.1 GCA_905236545.1 uncultured Lachnospiraceae bacterium | reverse complement strand
TGGTACAGAATCTTCGGAATATGCCTTATGGAACCGCCCGGACCTGCCGTCCTGCCTGTCTTTGATCCCAGGCAGATCTTCTTCAGAAAGGAATGAAAAGCATCTTCGCCCGGGCCGGGCAGGCCCGCCTCCATCGCCGCTCCGGTTCTCACCAGGACAACGTCCCCCATGTAGTTCACGCGGGAAAGAAGCGCCGGATCGTACTCCGGCCGGAATGCCGGCTGACATTTGCGCCCGTCTCCCCCGATCCGGTCTGAATCAAAATAGATCAGATCGATCTGTCCGGGACCGGCCATGTCGAGCATCCGGGCACACTCCCACAGAAGATCCGGCCGGAGGGAACAGGAGTCATTCACCAGAAGAGCATACTCCACTGACGGATCGCCCTTCAGCGATCGGAATCTGCGATAAATCTGCATATCCAGGGACTGAAAAAAAGCGACCCTCTCCGCCTCCGGCATAGATGCCCTGACACCGATCACCGGGCTGTACGGGAAAGCCGTCCGCTCCATTCTCCTGTAGTCTCCGGAGGACGGTCGGTTGCGGTTCAGCCATTCCTCATAGGACAC
Organism: uncultured Lachnospiraceae bacterium; assembly: GCA_905236545.1. Lineage (GTDB taxonomy): Bacteria > Bacillota > Clostridia > Lachnospirales > Lachnospiraceae > Porcincola. The sequence goes on along the minus strand of CAJOQO010000261.1, from coordinate 8,863 downwards.
CTCCGGCCGCTTCCTGTCCAGAAGCCTGTCCGCGGCCAGGTGTGCGCTCTCCCGAATACCATGATCCTTTACATAAGCTGCCAGTCTTCCCAGCCTCATCTCCTGTCACCTCATCGTTTTCCTTTTTTCAAAATCTTTTTCAGCGGTTCCTTAAACGGTATATTTGCCTCGGAGATCTTTCTTGCGACGCGGTAAGAGGTTGTGTTCTTCAGCATCTCCATCGAGGCACGGAGCATCTCGTTCTCCTGACTGAGCCGGTTGATCTCTCCCGCGGCAAAACGGCCTTTCACCTCAGGGTTCGCCATGGCCAGTCCCTGCAGAAGGAACTCCGGATCCTTTCTCACAGCATGCTTCACAACGACCGGCTCCGCCGGAACAAGGAAGGAATCATACAGACCCCGGTACTTCTCGTTCATGGCCGCAACGCTTCCCGTCCCTGCACAGAGCGTCTTTTTCTTTTTTTCCTTCAGATCATGAGGATCTGAAGCGATCCTGGCCAGAAGCTTTCTGATCCCGTCCCCTGTCACGTCGCGCGGAACCAGCCAGCCTGCCCCTGTTTCCCGGATCCGTTCACCGACGGCGCCGATGTCCGTCCCGATCACCGGGATCTGACATGCCCATGCCTCGGACAGCGTATAACAGAAGGTCTCTGCCCAGACGGGCGGGATCAGGGCTACATCGATCCTGCTTGCTCTCAGAAGGTCAAAGATATCATCCTTCTGGTATACGCCAGAGAAGAAGATATGTCTGCAGGATGCGGGGATACGCACCCTTCTGTCACCAACCTCTCCAAACACAAACAGACGAAATGAGTCATCACCGGACTCGATCAGCTGCTTCAGAAGGCCTGAGCCCTTTGCCTGCGTCACTCCTCCAAGATACGCTACATTCAGTTTCCCGCCACCTGCCGCGCTCTGGTTCCACGATGCGCGGTAGACTTTCCCGTCCGTCCAGGTTTTGTCCTGCTCCCGGATCAGGATACGGATCCTGATCCGGCCCTCTCTCAGGCCGGGAACCTGAAAGACCGCATGAATCCCGCTCCAGAGATAATCCTGGCTGGCGGCTGCCGCCGCGACATCGGGACGGGCCTGTCTGCGCACCTGCAGCCAGACAGTTTTCCCGGCCGAATCAGTCACTTCAACGAGGATCGACGCATCGGCGCTCTTCACTCCATCCAGGTATGCCCAGCCGGAGATATAGTGGAAGCTTCCCCCGTCTCCCGGCATCTGGTCAAGCCGTGTATGCATACGGTCCGTCCGCTCGATTCTTCCCGGAGAGGCAGTCGGAACGGTTCCGGAAGGAACAGGGTCCGTCCCGTGTCCGATGATGATGCTCCTGGACAGAAGAGAAGGGTACACCCCGCACATGACTGCTCTGGCACTGGCAGAGGGAAAGATGATCCTGCTGCAGGTCTCCAGCGCGCGAAGATTCTCCTCTCTCCACCTTCTGATCACCCTTACCCGGCCAAATGCGCAGTTTTTCCTGAGACACTGCGCGCAGGTCCGGTCGGATGGAGCAGCAAACACCTCCGTCTGAGGGCAGAACTGTCCGTCCGGACGAAGCAGCTTTGTGGTCGGACACGCATAATAGTAATCATGCAGCGTTGCGATGACCGGAATATTCATCGCGGCGCATTCCCGGAACAGATCAAGGGAAATCCCCTGTGTGTGGTGTACATGAACCAGATCAATCGAAAATGAAGCGAGGATCTTCCTGAGCACCTGCGCGATCCTCTCGTCGTAAAGAACAGGGAACGGTTCCTCCTCCCCGACCGGGAACTTCAGTGTGACCAGCTTTCCTTCCGCATCCGCGGACTCTTCCCTTTGAAGGAGATTCCACGCGGGAAGGCTGTCACCCTTCAGATAGACAGTCAGGCGAAGCGCATCCCCGTCCCTCGCGCAGACAAATACATTGTAGTTTTCCTCCGCGCCGGCGACAAGATCCCTGACATGGAGCTGCGTCCCTCCGATATTCTTCCTTCCGATCTGCCGAAAATCCAGGTGCAGAAAATACAGAAGATTCCGCTTCCCGTTTGCAAGACACTGGTGAAGAAGCAGGTTGTCCCTTATCTCGGAATCAGGATTCTCCGCGCAGTAGTCGTCATTCTTCTTCATAAACTGCGGATAACGTTTTCTCAGGATCCGTTCATGTTCCGCGATCAGCCGCATCTTCTGCTCAGAGGCGAAAGAGGCGGTTCCCCTGTGATAGATGAAGGTATCATCGCAAAGAACATGGATGAAGCCAAGCATGGAACAGCGGAAGCAGAAATCATTCTCCTCGCCGTAACCGCGCCCGAAAGCCTTCTCGTCAAAGGGGCCGGCCAGTGCGAAGGCAGCCTGCTTCACATACATGCAGAAGCCGACGCCGACGCTGATCTCCGGATAACGGTGAAGGGATACCCGCTCCACCAGTCTTCCATAGGAATCCGGCGTATATCCCTCCGGAAGCGTGTTGTCTTTCAGAAAATACGGGACGGAAGCGAGCGTTGCGGCGTTCGACAGCGGCGTCACCGTTGCGATCCGCTCCTGCCGGTAAGCGCAGGATTGAAGCTTATCCACCCATCCCTGTGTGACGACGGTATCGGAGTTCAGCAGAATCGTATCCCGTTCCGACCAGGAAAGACCTCTGTTCACATTCGCGGGAAACCCCCTGTTTTCCCTGTTGAAAACTGCGATCATTCCATGACCGGAGGATTCTTTCCGTCCCGCGCTGACCTCCCTGAGTACATTGCGCACCCGTTCATCCGGACTGCAGTCATCAATCAGAAGAACCCTGTGCTTTGAAAGATCCGTATGGATCCGGAGACTCTCGATACAGCGGATCAGATCCTCGTACCCGTTGTAAACAGGAACAACGATATCCACCGCGCGAAAGATGTTGTTTCTGTCCATCTGCCGGCCTCCTTTCTGCTATCTTACCCGCCTGATGATACGCTTCACTGCCCGTCCCACAGGACCCAGCCGGGAGATTCCCAGAAGCTTCTGACTCTTTTCCAGCGCCCAGTAGAGATCCTTCAGCCTCACGCTTCCGGTGAACCGGATCTTCTCCGGAACATCCCTCACCCCGACCCGGTAGGCGGGATCCATCGTAAGAAACACCGCTCCCGCGCGCGAAAAAGCAGAGGCATTCACAGGCTTAAGGGATCCCGCGTCACAGGCAAGGCTGCAGACACAGGCGCTTCCTTCCAGAGGATCGAACCGCAGCGCCCTCACTTCCTGCGGCCGTTCAATTTCAAAGGAAGCATCAAATCTTCCTTTCTCGAGTACCACGTCCATATGAAGGGCATCCTCTTCCCGGAAGCCCATCCCGCGGTCCATATAAAGCGTCGACGTCAGGCGGACATCCTGTCCGGACCATCTGAGATCACGAAGATCCACCCTGCGGACTGCAGCCGCATAGGCGGCAAGGCTGTTCGCCTTCACATATTCCTTTTCGAAATGGGAAGCCCATCTCCAGAAGACCTGCCTGTTCCCCGCGCTGATTCCGAACTCCTTCAACAGCGTTTCCTGCGGAAGAACCCGTTCCAGTTCCTTCCGGCTGCAGTAAAGCTCATTCACTGCACGCCACAGAAGAAACAAAGCCGGAACAGGGGTATCCACGATCCATTCCCCGTCGATCACATCATCATGGTCACCGGCAGGAAAAATATTGTCAAAGATCAGATCGATATTGGCAGGACATACCATCTCCAGCCTCTCTCCCTCCGGACGGGAGGTACCGAACAGCTTCGTGAACGCTTCCGTATATTCATCCTCCGATGTCCTGCAGCTTTGAATCTGCGCAAGCAGTTCCCGGCACGCGCTCCGGATCGAGGAGGCATCTGCGCCTGTCCTTCGCGCAAGGCTCCCGCCCTCAAGGAACGGGTACTCCAAAGCCCCGTCAGGACACATGGTTCCGGAAAGAAGAATGGAACGAACACCGCTCCTCTTTCTGTCCGCGAAAGAGGCCAAAGACTGCATCTCCCGCTCATGCATTCTCTTAAGATGCTCCTTCGCCTTCTCATTCAGTGCGCTTTTTATGACACGCTTTTTCCCGTCCTTCCCTCTCAGGATCACGGTCTGGATCCGGAATTCTTCCGCACGGTCCGCACTGATCCTGGCATAGAGAACCTCGCAGCTTCCGCGTGCGTGCCCCGCCCTCTCCGACCCGGTCTCGATCAGGAAAGAATTCATGAATCGTTCCATCACACCTTCCGCGCACAGGGTTTCTCCCATTTCCTGCTCAGAGAACAGCTCCACCCGGTCCGGATCGAAGTTCCAGGCGTTTTTCCCGAAGCTCTCCGCGCGGAGCGACCTGCCGGTAAAGATCTCGTTCGGAAACTTATAGTCCGGATAAGGATAGTAGAACTTCCGGAAGGGAAGGCCGCACCTGTCAAGCAGCGACTCCCACTCTCCTCTTGAAAACGTATGCACAGCGGAATTGTCGGGATAATCTCTCAGCCCCTCCATGTAGTTTTCCGTATGATCCTCCGGAGCTCCGGAAAAGTATTTCAGCCCCAGCCTGTTCTCAATCGCGATCAGCAGCAGTCCATCCTCCTTCAGATAGCCCGCGCATCTTTTCAGAAAGGTTCCGAAAGGATCTTCCCCCTCCGTAAATGAGCCTGCATACTCAAACACTCCGTTCAGGATGACATAGTCAAACTTCTCCGGAAATGACATGTCATTCAGGTTGCCGACCATAATCGTCAGATTATCGGAGGACCGGTTCCTTTCATAGTTGATCCTTGCCCTGCGCAGGGACAGCTCCACGCTTGTCACACATGCGCATTTCCGGCACAGGAGACCCGTAACCGCCCCGGGACCGGCTCCGATCTCAAGCGCCGAAGCTCCCTCTCTGAAAGGGTACCAGGAAAGGATATTCTCTCTGATGTGAGAAAGATGATATAAAACGGAAAATGACCTGTCTCCGGACTCTTCCAGGCTTTTCCCTTCCTGAACGATCTGGAGAATCCTCTCCTCGACGTCACCGTCCGAATACTGATCATTTCCCTGATAATAATACGTATTGAGCTGTGCCATTCCCGATCCCCGGCCTTCCCTCTGTGATTCCTCACAGGATCTGCTGATACATGTCACTGTTTCTTTCCGGATTTCCGGATCCTCCGCTATTGTCCGCTGCCGGTGCCGCCGGCAGGATCTCCCCCGGGAAGCGATTCGGGGGATTCGGGGTCAAGAACACAGGTACTGTTCATGTCGTAATATCCCACCGTATCCCTCGATGAGACAACCGTGAGGGAAACCACGTCATACAGACGGTGGAACACGCGGAACATCCCATCCTGATATCCGGTGCATCCGAGGGAAAGCAGATATTCCCCTCCCTGAAGATCGATCTTCTGGGTGAAGGAAACGATATGCTCGTCCCCGTCATGCATCGTGGCAACAGGTACCTTTTCCATCGTTGTGTTGGTACCGCAGATCTCGATTCCCTTCAGATTCTTGATCGTAAACGCAAAGATCGGCTCCAGAACCGTCTCGCGCGCCCGGATCCGCATCTTTACGGTAAACTCCGATCCCTTTATGAAGTTCGATGTCGGAAGCCCTTTTTCATCATAGAGTCCGTAGTCAATGATCTCCGCGTTCTTTTCTCCGTACTCCACCAGGCTCGGATTCACAGGAAAATGATCCTTCCAGCGTTTTTCTCTCTTCTCCTGCGCATCCGCGGCCTGATCCGCGTCACCCGGCAGCGCGTCCGCGGTTCCGGTTCCCTGGTGGAACTGATCGACCAGTACCTTCTTATAAATATCGATGGCTTCCTTCGGAGTTCCCTCGTAAACCTTATCCCCCTGGTTCAGAAGGATCGCGCGGTCACAGTATCTGGAGATCGCGCTCAGATCGTGGGAGACAAAGAGAATGGTCTTTCCGTCCCGCCTGAACTCCTCAAACTTGCGGTAGCACTTGGACTGAAAGAATACGTCTCCGACAGACAGAGCCTCATCCACGATCAGAATCTCCGGATCGATATTGATCGCTACGGCAAAAGCCAGTCTCACAAACATACCGCTCGAATAGCTCTTGACCGGCTGGCTGATATAGTCCCCGATATCCGCGAAATCAATGATGGACTGAAGCCTTTGATCGATTTCCTCTTTTGTGAATCCGATCATGGTGCCGTTCAGGTAGATATTCTCGATTCCGGTATACTCCATGTTAAAGCCGGCGCCAAGTTCAAGCAGGGCACTGATCCTGCCGTCCACCTCGATCGATCCGCCGCTTGGAGTCAGCACGCCTGTGATCAGCTTCAGCATGGTTGACTTTCCCGAGCCGTTCGTTCCGATGATCCCTACCGTCTCACCTCTCGAAACCTCAAAGGAGACGCCGTTCAGCGCATGCTTTTCCTTATAATTCTTTCTGAAGTCCAGTCCCAGCGATTCCCACAGACGGTCCCGCTGGCGATTGTACAGCCGGTAATTCTTCGTGACGTTCCTGACCCGGATGACGCTCTTTTCTCTGCCTGTGTCTGACATATTTCTTCCCCAATCCTGCCATCTCAGCCAAGGCTTTGCTACGATTCACGATCCCTTCCCCACAGACCGCGAACCGTAACAAGGCTTTACAGCACATCGGCAAAATGTCCTCTGCTCCTTCTGAATGTCTTCACGCCCCACAGATAAACCAGCGCTGTGAAAGCCCAGAAATACGCGGTCAGAAGCGGATGCTCCCAGAATCCTCTGTGGTAGACAAAGGTATCCCGGTAGCCGTATACAATGTAATACATCGGATTCATTTTAAACAGGATTACCAGCCACTTCGGAAGGCCGATGGAAGACAGATTCCACATGATGGGAGTCGCCCACACACCGATCTGCAGCACGATCGCCACCAGCTGTTCCATATCGCGGAACAGAACCGTGATGGCGCTTGTCGCATAGCTCAGGCTCAGCACCATGAGAAACATACAGAAGGAATAATAAAAAATCTGAAACGTATACAATCCCGGGAACTTCCCGTACAGCACATACAGAATCCAGGTCAGGATCACAAAAAACGCATGAACATACAAAGCGCTGACCGCCTTGACGATCGGCAGAATCTCGATCCGGAAGACTACCTTCTTGACCAGATAGCTGTACTCAATCAGAGATTTTGTCCCCCCCTGCAGCGCGTCGCTGAAATAGAACCATGGAACCAGTCCGGCCAGCATCCACAGAATAAAAGGAACTCCCCCTACCTGCGAGGTCTGCCGCAAACCCACCTGGAATACAAACCAGTAAACAAGAACCGTCACCACCGGCTGCACCAGAGCCCAGACGATGCCCAGATAAGACCCGGCAAATTTCTTCCGGAAATCATTTTTGGCGAGCGGCCAGATCAGTCTTCTCTCTGTGATCAGATATTTGAGCATAGTTATTTCCATCCTGTTATGCACCCGCGTATTTTATCACGCCGCGGATCGCGTATCCCACAAACAGGAAACTGCTTTTCACCGGCCCGAAGCCCATATAGCGGTAAGCACGGTACCTCATCTTCGCGCTCTTCAGTTTTCCTCCGCTCTTTCCCGTGGAGGTGACGCGGTACAGAAGCAAAGGCTCATCCACCGCACATACCTCATCATAACGGTTCAGGATACTCATCCAGGTAATGTAATCCTCATGGGAGTCCTCATGAATCATAGGATACCGCCTTGCAACCTCTGTCAGCATGACAACCGAGGAGCAGTTGACCTGATTGTTCATGAGCATGTCCTTGTAGGTAATGACCGGCTTCACCCCGATCGTCCTCCCGGTCCGGCTTCCGTCCGGACGGATCAGTTCCCTGCCCGTACAGCACAGGACATCCCGCGTCTCGAAGATCCTCCTGAACTGTTTCTTCAGTTTGTCCGGTCTCCACATATCGTCAGCGTCAAGGAAGGCAACATATTTTCCTCTGGCAAGAAGAACGCCCCTGTTGCGGCTCTTGGCGGCACCGAGCCGTTCCCGGTTGTGCAGATAGATCACACGCGGATCGGACTCATACTCCCGCATGACCTGATCCGGATCATCCGTCGAATTATCATCCACCACCAGAATCTCCATCTCCTGGATGCTTCCCCGTCCGATCCGGTCCGCCGATTCAAAATGCATATCCTGCGCCAGGACGCTGTCAATTGCAGCTTTCAGTGTGGAGGCGCCATTGTAGACAGGGATGATAACTGTGACCAGAAGCCCCGGGAGATGAGGCGCGGCAACGTCCTTTGCCCTGATCCCCTTCGGCAGGGCCGCCGCGTCCTCATAGCTCACGCCGGATTTGTCGATCAGGCCTGATGATGTTTCCTCCAGCTTCAGTTCCCGGATCGTCTCCTGCACCTGGCGTTCCATGCTTTCCGTGTCGCCTGCCAGAATCTCATTTCCTTCGGATGCCGACTGCTGGAAGGTCTCGACTCCCTCGGTGTTCTCCTTCTGAAACAGGATCTTCACCGTTGTCGCGACCAGCTGGAGATCCATCAGAAGAGAATAATTCTCGATATAGGTCAGATCCAGCTTCAGTTTGTCATAGGGTCTGGTGTTGTACTTTCCGTAAACCTGGGCATAACCGGTCAGCCCTGCTTTTACCTTGAGCCGGTAGGAAAACTCCGGTATTTCCTTCTCATACATCGCTGCGATCTCCGGACGCTCAGGCCTGGGGCCGACGATCGACATGTCGCCTTTGATGATATTGAACAGCTGGGGTAATTCGTCGAAATGAATCTTGCGGAGCACCCGGCCCACAGGTGTGATCCTGGAGTCGCCCTTCGCTGCCAGTCTGGCGCCGCTCCTGTTCTCCGAGTCCACTCTCATGGAGCGGAACTTGATGATCTGGAAGACGCGCCCGTCCTTCGTCAGACGATTCTGCTTATAGAAAACCGGCCCCTTGTCATACACCTTCACAAGCAGCGCGATCAGAAG
>CAJOQO010000260.1 GCA_905236545.1 uncultured Lachnospiraceae bacterium | reverse complement strand
GCCTGCCGCCGGATTCGATCCGACATGCCGTCAGAACAGCTGACAGCACACCCGGTGAAACACTTTCCGGGAAAGTGTTTCACCAGTCTATCTTCAGAAATCTCCGTTTCCTCCGTTTCCGCCGAAGAACCCGTCGAACGGATTCATCGGAAACTGCGGTATCTCCTGTTTCTCGTCGGAATGAATCTCAGGTTCCGATTTCTTTATTTCTTCCGGCGCATCCTCAAGGGTCACCTCAAAGGTCTTCTCCTCATATCCGTCCGCGCCCTGTCTCATGACCTTGACTTCAACCGTCTCACCCGGCGCGTAGTATGCTACCTGGCGCAGAAGAGTTTCCTTGGAGTCAATCGTGATCCCGTCGAATCCGACGATGATGTCACCCTTCTTCAGACCGGCCTCGTCACTTGCGGAATCCTCCGATACCTCGTAGATATAAGCGCCTTCCGGGATATTGTAGTAGTTGCTTGCTTCAGCGGAAACCGCCACAACTGTGACACCCATATAGCCATGCTCATCCAGAGCGTCTCTGGTCTCACGGTTGATCAGATCCTGCAGAACCGGGATGGCCTTGCTGACCGGGATCCCATATCCCATGTTGTCTCCATCCAGATAGCCTGCGTTAAAGATGCCGATGACCTCGCCCTTCGCGTTGACGATCATGCCGCCGCTCTGGCCCTGATTGGCAGCTCCGTCTGTCTGGAACTCTGTAAAGGTAGATCCGTCTTCCACGCGGATCTCAACATCGAGCGCGCTGACGATACCGGAAGTGACCGAGATCCCCTCTCCAAGGGAATTGCCGATCGTGATGGCGGTCTGACCGACCTTCAGCTTATCAGAGCTTCCAAGGACGGCAATCTTGAGCTGATTCAGAACATCCTCCTTGATGTCATCCAGATCAACCGCAACCACGGCCAGATCAGTCCGGGGGTCCGTTCCCTTAACCCTGGCGGGAGCGATCAGATCATCCGGATCATCCGCCTCCGCCGAGAAGGCGATCGTCACCTCCGTGGAATCCTCCACAACGTGGTTGTTGGTCGCGATCAGGAGCTCATCGTCATTCTGTGCGATGATGAATCCGCTGGCGTCACCCTCAACCTCATACTGCCTGGACTGTCCGAACCAGTCGATTACCTCCTGAACGCCCTTTTTCGTTACCATGACGACAGAGGGCATCACGGCCTCGACAACACCGGAAACATCAACTGCAGTGATCGCTTCGTCATCCGTCTTCGTGGTCTCCAGCTGCGGGTAAGATTTCGTTTCCGTCTCCTCCACAGCCTCGGTCTCCTGCGCGGCAGCCTCGGTCTCGGTCTCAGTCTCGGAGACTGCCAGATTCGTCGTATTGTCTTCCGCGAACACAGACGGCGCGACCTGTCCGATCACCAGCGCTCCTGCGAGTACGGCACCTGTCAGTCCTGCTGCAATTGTCTTCTTCATAATGAATTCCCCTTTCTTTTTCACATTTCAGCCCGGATCACTCCGGCTCATTTACATCCGGTATGTTCCAGGAGCCGGAGCGGATCCGTTTTCCGGCTCTCTTGTTCACATGGTCAAAGGATAGTCTCCAGTTGTGTTCCAAATGTGAAATAAGCCGGGGGCAAACTGTGAAAAAACTGTTACGGAATTCATTTATGAATCAGGAGGCTCTTCCCTGTCATTTCCGCAGGCTGCTCCATCCCCATCATCTCAATCAGAGTCGGAATGATGTCGCAAAGCGCGCCTCCTTCCCGGAGCCTGTATTCCTCATCATAGTTCACGAGGATAAACGGTACCGGATTCGTGGTATGGGCCGTCATGGGCTCGCCGGTCTCGTAGTCCACCATCTGCTCCGCATTGCCATGATCCGCAGTGATAAACATCTGCCCGCCAGCTTTCACGACCGCGTCCACAACTCTTCCAACGCATTTGTCCACCGTTTCGATCGCCTTGACGGCTGCCGCTTCCACACCGGTGTGTCCTACCATATCCGGATTCGCGAAGTTCGTAATGATGACATCGTACTTCCCGGAGCCAATCGCTTCGACAAACCGGTCACATACCTCAGGAGCACTCATCTCCGGCTGGAGATCATAGGTCGCGACCTTCGGGCTCTTCACCAGGATCCGGTCCTCGCCCGGATTCGGTTCCTCCACGCCGCCGTTGAAGAAGAATGTAACGTGCGCATACTTTTCTGTCTCGGCGATCCGGGCCTGCGTCATATGATGGCGGGCAAGATACTCTCCGAAGGTTTCCCTGATCTCCACCTTCGGGAACGCAATCTCCTTATTCGGAATCGTGACATCATAATCGGTAAAGCAGGCATAGAACACTTTCTTTCTCGGTCCTCTGTCAAACTTATCGAAGTCATCGATGCAGAAGCACCTGGTAATCTCTCTCGCACGGTCCGGACGGAAATTGAAGAAGATGATCGAGTCGTTATCCCGGATCGTGGTAACAGGTTTTCCATCCTCCATCACCACCGCGGGAACAACGAATTCATCCGTCACGCCGTTCGCATAGGAATCCCTGATCGCCTGAACGCCGGAAGCGGCCGGAACACCTTCTCCCAGAGTCAGCGCACGATAAGCCTTCTCGATTCTGTCCCAACGGTTGTCGCGGTCCATCGCGTAATATCTTCCGGAGATCACGCCAAACTTTCCGACCCCGATCTCATCCATCTTATCCTGGAGCTGCTGCGCATATTCCGCGCCGCTGTCAGGCGGGGTATCGCGCCCATCCAGGAAGCAATGTACGAAAACCTTCCGGATCCCTTCTCTTTTCGCCATCTCAAGAAGCGCGTACAAATGGGTATTGTGACTGTGTACGCCGCCATCGGACAAAAGGCCATACAGATGCAGCTGGCTGTCATGTGCCTTTACCTGCTCCATTGCCTTCAGCAGAACTTCATTCCGGAAGAAATCCCCGTCCTTAATCGCCTTGGTGATCCTCGTCAGATCCTGATAAACGATGCGTCCGGCTCCCATGTTGAGATGGCCGACCTCAGAGTTTCCCATCTGTCCGTCCGGAAGGCCGACAAACATCCCGCTTGCCTGTCCCTGGACAAAAGGATACTCCTTCATCAGTCTGTCCATCACCGGCGTATCCGCCATCGCGATCGCATTATGCTCCTTTCTCGGATTCAATCCATAACCGTCGAGAATCATCAATACTGTGGGTCTCTTACTCATAAACCTGACTCCTTCCAAACATGACTGCATGACTGTAACTGTAGCGCCGCGAAAGCGGTATGGCACCTTTGCAAAACCCCGCGCATCCTGCCTTTCAGTAAACGCGGATCAATGTGGCGATCTTCCGTACCACACTGCTTGATTCGAGAATCAGAAGCGCGTCCTTAATATGGCGTTCCTTCACACTGCTGGTGATAATCACCAGCTCCGCGTTGTTATCAATCTTATTCTTCTGAATCACCTGCTCGATGGAAACGGAATTGTTTCCGAAGATGCTCGCGATCGTCGCGAGTACGCCCGGCTTGTCCTCCACCTCCATACGGATGTAATAGCTTGATCTCGTATTTTCGATCCGTTTTACCGGAATACTCCGATATACGTTGTCTCTCGTTGATCCGACGGAATTCTCCACGATGCGGCGCGCGATGGAAAAAACATCCCCCATCACGGCACTTGCGGTCGGCATCTCTCCGGCCCCTCTCCCATAGAACATGACATCTTCCACAGCGTCGCCGTCTACATAGACCGCATTATAGGATCCGCTGACGGACGCGAGCGGATGATTCTGCGGAATCAGCAAAGGATGTACCTTCACTTCGATTCCTTCCGATGTGTTCTCTGCCATAGCGATCAGCTTGATCACACGGCCAAGATTCCTTGCATAGGAGATATCCTTCGCGGTGATCTTCGTGATGCCTTCCGTATAGACATCCCGGAATATCACCCTTGAGTGAAATGCGATCGTCGCCAGAATCGCGATCTTGCGCCCCGCATCATACCCCTCCACATCCGCGGTCGGATCCGCTTCAGCATAGCCGAGCTGCGTCGCTTCCGCCAGCGCATCCTCATAGTCCATCCCCTCCTCCGTCATCTTGGAGAGAATATAGTTTGTCGTGCCATTGACGATCCCCATAATCTTCCGGATCTCATTCGCGGCAAGGCTGTTCTTCAGCGGGCTGATAATCGGTATGCCGCCTGCAACGGAAGCCTCAAACCGGAGCTCCACATGATTTTCCTCCGCTATCTGGAACAGTTCCCCTCCCCGGTCTGCGATCAGATCCTTGTTCGCGGTCACAACACTTTTTCCTGCCTCCAGCGCGCTGCGGATATAGGTATAAGCCGGCTCGATCCCGCCGATCAGCTCGATCACCAGATCGATCTGCGCATCTTCGAGGATCGTTTCATATTCCGTCGTGAGAATCGATGGATCCTCGATCTTATCCTGATACTTCGCGATATTCCGGACCAGGATCCTGCGGATGTTGAGATGTGTGTTGATCTTCTGCGGCATCTCGGCTTTCTGCCGCTGCATCACCTTATACACTCCGCTTCCAACAGTTCCAAGCCCCAGCAGCGCTACATTGATTCCTTCGTGTGACATCTTAATCTATTCCTCTGTGTCGTCCATCCGGCTCCGGCACTTTTCAGCCCGGCCTTCCGGCGCGTCCTTCTGCTGCAAATGTACAACTCTGCCACCGGCAGACCTGCCGCTCCGCACCCGGAACGAAACGCCTTTCCCTGAGCGCGGGTCTGTCATCCTCCTCCGCGTTCCGGGGCACAGCGCAACGCCATTATACCCTCACAGACTCACAAAAACAACCTGCGCGCCTGCCTGTCAGGATGGATCATCCACAATATTCTTCATCCAGACATTCTTTTTCACAAGCACATAGCCAATTACGCATTTGATCAGATCCATCGCATGAACCACCGCGAAGATCGCGATAACATGCATACCGGTATACCTGCTGAGAATAAATGCCACGGGAACGCTCACCAGACACATAAACACGCTGTCGAACAGGAAGGTGATAATCGTCTTTCCGCCGGAACGAAGAGTGAAATAGGTGGCATGAAGAAACGCATCCTTCGGCGTCGCGAGTCCCTGCACAATCAGGAACAGCATAGCCAGGTGCTTTACCTCATCATTCGTGTTGTACGCACGCGGGAGTACAGGGGCTGTCACGATCAGCAGGATCATGAGAAGGAAGCCGATCATGACGGAGGCCGCGATGATCTTGTTGTCCGTGTCCTTTGCCTCCTTCATCTTCCCTGCACCGAGCAACTGCCCTACAATGATGGCAACTGCATCTCCCATCGCGATAAATGCAATGTTATAGACATTATTGATCGTACTGGAGATGTTCTGTCCCGCGACGGCATTCAGCCCTCTCATGGAATAGGACTGGTTCAGCAGAAAGATCCCGCATGCCCAGAGCGTTTCATTGACAAGGAGCGGCGCTCCTGTCACAAAAAACTGTTTTACGACTCTCATCGGAATCAGGACAGACCGGTAGATGCCCCGGATAAATGGATGCTTCCCGGAGTGCATGTGAAGCCAGGACACGATAATCACACATTCCACAAGCCTCGACAGATCGGTCGCGACGGCAGCACCGTATACTCCAAGCTTCGGGAAGCCCAGCTTTCCGTAGATCAGCAGGTAATTGAATACAAGGTTAACCAAAACCGCCACAAGAGCGGCTCTCATCGGGACGACCGTCTCTCCGCACTCACGGAGTGTACTTGAATAAGTCAGGCTGACAAAGACAAGAGGCATCGAAAGGAATATGATCCGCATGTAGCCCAGTCCATACTGCAGTGTAGCCTGCAGATCCCCTCCTCCGCTGCTCTCATTCAGATACATGCCGATCAGATCCGTGCCGAAAAAATGCATGATCAGTATTGCGGCGACAGTGATCAGCAGCCCGATCCACAGCTTATAGCGGAAGGTGTACTGTATCCCTTTGTTGTCCTTATACCCGTAATACTGGGCGGTAAAGATTCCCGCCCCGGAGTGACCTCCGAACAGGCAAAGGAAGTAGATAAACATGATCTGGTTCACTATGGCGACGCCGGACATCTGTTCGGTTCCGACCCGCCCGACCATGATATTGTCCAGAAGACTTACAAAATTAGTGATGGCGTTCTGAACCATGATCGGAACCGCGATCGCCATAAGCATGCGGTAAAAAGCCCTGTCCCCGATATATTTCTTTTTGAATCGTTCCATACCCTTCGCTGTCTGACATCCCTTCTCTGTCTGACATCCCTTCTCACCGGATCGTCATTTTCAATTCATTCCCATAGTGGAACCTGATTCCTCTGACGGCGGAATCGGCAAAGGCCGCCTGCAGACAGGAACCGGCAGACAGATTACAAAGGAAGGGCTTTTTATCCCGTCCGCCTTCCCAGAAGTGTGACCTTTTCCAGTTCTCTCTTTGAGGACTGGAAGATCTCCTTATAGATCTGATAATATTCCTCATAGATCCGGTGATTCTCCGGATCCGGTTCCACGATCATATCCTTGTAGCGTACCGCCGCCGCGCATCCCTCCTCAACGGAAGAATAGATCCCTGCTCCGCATCCTGCGGCGATTGCTGCACCGAGTCCTGCCTGCTCCTGCGTATCGGTTACCCGCATCGGCGTCCCGAAAACATCTGCCTGGATCTGAAGCCATGTACGCGACCTGGCCCCTCCTCCGGAAGCGATGATCTCATCCGCGCGAAGCCCCATCGATTCGCATAACAGCCTGCACTCGTTGAGCGCATAGGTCACGCCTTCCATAACAGCCCTGGTCAGTTCGGCACGGCCCGTGTTCAGGTTCACGCCAAACAGAACGCCGCTCAGATCCGGGTTCAGATGGGGTGTTCTCTCCCCGTTCAGATAAGGCAGAAAAACAACGCCGCCGCTGCCCGGCTTCACACCGCAGACCATCTTCTCAATTGCATCATAATCAGCACTTTCAAACAGACTGTTGAACCACTTCAGGGTCACGCCGGCATTCATGATCGCTCCCATAACCAGCCACTGATCCGGCCTGTAGGATGTGAAAGTATTCGTTGTCAGGTCCGG
>CAJOQO010000259.1 GCA_905236545.1 uncultured Lachnospiraceae bacterium | reverse complement strand
GCAGACTTTCGGGGGTCGGAGCGAAGGAGCCCTGTGGCTGCAGCATGGTGATCAGGGCGTACTGGCAATCAGGGCGTACTGGCAATCAGGGTGTACTGGTGATCGGAGGAGGATACGAGATGAAAGGCATGACACTGAGAAAAATAGTGGAATTGACGCAGGGGGACTTCTGCCTGTCTCTTCCCGGGGAGGACGGCAGCTGCCTCGTTCTGGATCAGGATCTCGTGCTGTGCTCCGGAGAAAAGGCGCGAAGCGCTTACGAGGCCTGTCTGGACACAGAGATCTCTTCCATCGTAACAGACAGCAGAAAAGCGGGAAAAGGCTCCCTGTTTGGAGCGATTGCCGGAACGCGGGTGGACGGGCATGCTTTTATTCCGTCTGTTTTTGCGCAGGGAGCAGTGTGCGCGCTGATGGAGAGAAAGCCGTCTGAGGACGAGCTTGCCGGTGCGAAGGAAACAGGTGCCAGAGCCTTTCTGAAGGTTGACCGGACCATCGCTGCGCTGGGAAGGATTGCGGAGGGGTATCTGGATCTTCTGGGCATCCCGACAGTCGGAATCACCGGATCCGTCGGAAAAACTTCGACGAAGGAGATGATCGCAGCCGTTCTCTCGGTAAAGCTGCGTACGAAAAAGACGGAGGGCAATTTCAACAATGACCTTGGCCTGCCGCTGACCGTTTTTAACCTGGAGCCGGAGGACGAGGTGGCGGTTCTTGAGATGGGAGTGAGCCATTTCGGAGATATGACCACGCTCGCGCGGATCGTGCGTCCCGGAAGGATGGTGATCACGAATATCGGCACCTGCCATCTGGAGTATCTGAAGGATCGGGAAGGCGTATTCCGTGCCAAAACGGAAGTCTTTGACCTGATGCCGGAGGGGGCGCAGGTGTTTCTGAACGGGAATGATGACCTGCTTTTGCGTGTGCAGGAGGTCGGCGGCGTGAAGCCTGTCTTCTTTGGAGTGGACAGCCATCTGGAAGGGGTGAGGGATCTTTCGGCCGGCCCGGTGACCGGGTATCCGGAGGGACTCGAGGACGACAGGTGCGTAACGGTCGCATCGATCCGGACGCTGGGCTTCGAAGGCAGCGAATGCACGCTCCGTACGCCGGCGGGAGAGCTTAACGTGAAGGTACCGGTTCCCGGGATTCATAACTGTTCGAACGCCGCCGCTGCCGCTGCCGTCGGACTGAGCTTCGGCATGACCCTTGACGAGATCCGGGAGGGAATCGAATCGGCCAGAACCATATCCGGGCGTTTCCGGATCCTGAAGGCCGGAAGCCGGACGGTGATCGATGACTGCTACAACGCGAATCCGGTTTCCATGAAGTCCTCTCTCCGGGTTCTGTCAGAAGCGGAAGGAAGGAGATGCGCGGTGCTCGGCGACATGGGAGAACTGGGGGAAAATGAGCTTGCCCTGCATGAGGCGGTCGGTGCGTACGCGGCGCTGTGCGCAGACCACCTCGTCGCGATCGGACCGATGTCCCGCTCCCTGTATGAGGCTGCCCTGAACGCGGGGAAGGGACTGTCCGCCTCCTGGTATGAAAGCGTGGATGCATTTCTTGCCCATGCGGATGAGGAGATCGGGGCGGATGACACGGTGTTGGTCAAGGCCAGCCACTATATGCAGTTCGGAAGAATCGTGGAGGCTCTGACATGATCATAATCGCGGGGTTGGGCAATCCCGGCCGTAAATATGAAAAGACGCGGCATAACTGCGGGTTTGAAGCACTGGATATACTCGCGGACCGCTGGCGGATCCCGGTAACGCAGGAGAAGTTCCGCGCACTGTGCGGCACCGGGAATATCGATGGAACCGCGGTGCTTCTGATGAAGCCGCAGACCTTCATGAACCTGAGCGGGGAAGCCATACAGGCAGCATGCGCCTACTACAGGGCGGATCCTTCGTCGGAGCTGATCGTGATGTATGATGACATCAGCCTGGATCCCGGGCGGATCCGGATCCGGACGAAGGGTTCCTCGGGCGGCCATAACGGAATGAAGAGTATCATCCAGATGCTCGGAACCGAGCAGTTTACGCGGATCCGGATCGGCATCGGACATCAGCCCGAGGCGTATGCCCAGACAGACTGGGTACTGGGACATTTTTCCTTCTCCGAGAGAACAGTCATGGCGGAAGCCTTTGAACGGGCGGCGCAGGCGGCTGCCGCGCTGCTGACGCAGCAGCCGGAGAAGGTGATGAGTACGTTTAACGCAGCCGGAATGAAAGAACAGTGATCTATGATACAGGCAATGTACGCGCCGATGGAGGAAATGGAAGCCTTCGTACAGATTCGGCGGAGAATGCAGAAAAAAACACATCAGGGCATGATTCTTGCAGGAGGCTGCATAGATTCCCAGAAGGCGCATCTGATCGGATGCCTGGCCAGGGACTATCCGGTCACCTGCATTCTTGCGCCGGATGACCTCAGGGCGAAGGAGATCTGTGAAAACTACAGGATCTTTGACGAGGACGTCCTGCTCTATCCGGCAAGGGACTTTCTGTTCTTTCAGGCAGACCTGCAGAGCCGCACCCTGACCACGCAGCGGGTCCGCTGCATGAAGGCGCTTGCGGACATCACCGCCGGGCTGAACAGTGAGCGGGTCACCATCGTGCTGACGGAGCGCTCTCTGATGAGCCACTGCATGAATGCGCGTGACTGGATGGATGCGATCCGGTCCTTTACGGCCGGCGATGAGATCGACCTGAAGGAGGAGCAGGAGGCCCTTGCCCTGATGGGCTACGAACGGGTGGACATGGTGGAAGCGCCGGGTCAGTTCGCGTCCAGAGGAGGCATCCTGGATCTCTATCCGCTGACGGAGGAGAATCCTGTCAGGATCGAACTGTGGGGGGACGAGATCGACAGTATTCGATATTTTGATCCGGAATCCCAGCGGACCAAAGAACAGACGGAAGGAGTGCGGGTCTATCCCGCCGCGGAATTCGTAACGACGCCCGCCATTACGCAGGAAGGCCTGAAGCGGATCGAAAGGGAATCGAAGACGCTGGAGAAAAAGTTCCGTTCTGCCCAGAAAAGCGAGGAGGCTTTCCGCACGACGCGGATCGCGAAGGATGCCAGAGAGCGCCTGGAGGACTTTGGCGACACGTCTGTGATGGAAGGCCTGTGTGATTATTTCTATCCGGAAGCCGTTTCTTTGCTGGATTACTTTCCGGAGGGAACTGTTTTCTTCATGGATGAGCCGGCCCGCGCTTCCCTGAGCACCAGGGAGGCGGAGGAGGAGTTCCGGGAGAGCCTGGCACACCGTCTGGAGAAGGGGTATGTTCTTCCCGGCCAGGCAAAGATGCTTTTTACCGGAAAGCAGATCGAGGATAAACTGTCAGGGCGGGGGCTCGTCGGGCTCACGACCCACTCCGGCGCGAAATGCCCTTATCCGGTTACGGCGCGTTTTGAGATTCAGGCGTCCGGATGCGGTGTTTACAACAGCAATTTTGAGCTTCTGGTGAAGGACCTGGCACGCTATAAGCGGCAGAAATACCGTGTCGTGGTGCTCTGCGCGTCCAGAACCAGAGGGCAGAGGCTGGCAGGCGACCTTACGGACAACGGGGTCGTGTCATTTTACTCGGAGAAGGAGGACCGTGTCCTCCAGGGCGGAGAGGTCATGGTTACCTACGGCAGCACGCACCGGGGCTATGAGTATCCGATGCTGAAGTTTGCCGTGCTGAGCGAGACGGACATCTTCGGCAGCCAGAGAAAGAAAAAGCGCAGGAAGACGGAGAAAAGCGGCAAAACCATCGCATCCTTTACGCAGCTGCATCCCGGAGATTATGTGGTTCATGAGAACCATGGGATCGGGATCTACCGCGGGATCGAAAAGATCCTCACGGACGGCGTCCAGAAGGACTATATGAAGATCGAGTACGCGGGTAATTCCAGCCTGTATGTCCTGGCGACCCAGCTGGATCTGATCCAGAAATACGCCGGCGCCGACGCGAAGGCACCGCGGATCTCGAAGCTGGGAGGAGAGACCTGGGCCCACACGAAGGCGCGGGTACGGACTGCGGTTGAGGAGGTTGCGCAGGATCTGGTGGATCTGTACGCTGCGCGGGCAAACCGCAAGGGATATGCTTACGGGCCCGATACGTCCTTCCAGACAGAATTCGAGGAGCTGTTTCCCTTTGAGGAGACGCAGGATCAGCTGCAGGCGATTGCGGATACCAAGAAGGATATGGAGTCCACAAAGATCATGGACCGCCTGATCTGCGGAGATGTCGGCTACGGGAAAACCGAGATTGCGATCCGGGCAGCGTTCAAGGCGGTCTGTGAGAGCAGGCAGGCCGCATTTCTGGTGCCGACGACGATCCTTGCCCAGCAGCACTACAATACCTTCCTCCAGAGGATGAAGGACTATCCGGTCCGGATCGGGATGCTGAGCCGCTTCAGCACAAAGGCGGAGATTGCCCTGACGCTGAAGGAGCTTGCGAACGGACAGATGGATATCGTAGTCGGAACCCACCGGCTGCTTTCAAAGGATGTGAAGTTCAAAAATCTGGGGCTCCTCGTCATCGATGAGGAGCAGCGTTTCGGAGTAAGCCACAAGGAAAAGATAAAGAAGATGCGGGAGGATGTGGACGTTCTCACGCTGACCGCGACGCCGATTCCGCGGACGCTCCATATGAGTCTTGCGGGGATCCGGGATATGAGTGTGCTGGAGGAGGCGCCTCAGGACCGTCTTCCGATCCAGACCTTTGTGATGGAATACAATGAGGAGACGATCCGTGAAGCGATTATCCGTGAGATGACGCGGGGCGGACAGGTTTATCTGGTCTACAATCATGTATCGACAATTGCCGATATGGCAGCGCGGGTGGCCGAACTGGTTCCGGAGGCGCATGTTGCCTATACGCACGGAAAGATGCCTGCCGGCCGGATCGAAGACATCATGTATGACTTCATCAACGCGGATGTGGACGTACTTGTGACAACAACGATTATCGAGACCGGACTCGATATCGCGAATGTGAATACCATGATCATCTGCGACGCCGAGCGCCTGGGACTGTCCCAGCTGTACCAGCTGCGCGGACGCGTGGGCCGGTCGAACCGCACTGCGTATGCGTTCCTGATGTACCGGCCGAACCGTATCCTGGCGGATGCGGCCGAGAAGCGGCTGGGCGCCATCCGGGAATATACGGAGCTGGGATCGGGCTTCCGGATCGCCATGCGGGATCTGGAGATCCGGGGGGCAGGAACTCTTTTGGGAAGAGCCCAGTCGGGTCATATGGCAGAGGTGGGATATGATCTTTACTGTAAGCTGCTGAATCAGTCTGTCATGAAGCTCAAGGGGGAAACCCAGGTACAGGATGAGTATGAGACCACGCTGGATCTGAGCATCGACGCATTTCTTCCGGACTCCTACATCCCGAATGAGAACCAGAAGCTGGATCTGTACAAACGGATCGCCTCCATCGCGGGAGAGGAGGACTATGAGGATATGCTGGATGAGCTGATGGACCGGTACGGGGAACCGCCTTCCAATGTGCAGAATCTGCTGAAGGCGGCGATGGTGCGGACCATGGCGCATGATGACTATCTCACGGAGCTGTCCCAGAAGGGAGGGGAACTGAGATTTACCTTCTGGGAGAAGGCGCCCATCGATGCGGACCGGATCGGTCCCTTCATGGGCAGATACAAAAGAAGGCTGCGTTTTGTGGCAGGTCCGCACTCGTATTTCACATACGAACTGCCGCGGACCGGAGGCGTTGTCCTGGATGTGCTTTCCCGGACAGAGGAGCTTCTGCGTGCCATGAAGGAGGAAATCTTTCTCCGGCAGGCCTGATTAGCGGTTGAAGTTCCATGTCAAACCATTTATAATAAGCGGGTGTTCTCAGGAGGGGGCTGTGAACAGTGACCCTCACAGACACGCAGGTAACCGTTTATCAGAAGGAGAATAAGGCAATGAGAAAGGTTTGGAAGAAGGGTTCTGCTCTCGCTCTTGCAGCTGTGATGTGCGCAGGTATTCTGAGCGGATGCGGAAAACAGTCGGAAGCACTTTCGATTTATAAATTCAACGGAGAGAAGGTTGACGGGGATCTTGTGAATTTCGTGCTCCGCCATGAGCAGTCTTCGCTGGATGATATCTATGCCTACTACGCATCGATGATGCAGCAGGATATCTGGTCGATGGACGACGGCCAGGGACTTGGTATCACTACATGGGATAATTTCAAGGGCCAGATCGGGGAGACGGTTGAGAAACTGCTGCTTGCCGAGGAGCATGCGGCGGACTATGACGTGACCCTGACGGACGATGAGAAGAAGGCGATCACCGATGCGGCGTCAAAGTTCATTTCGGACAATGACCCTGCCGCGCTTGCTTCCATGAGCGCGACGCAGGAGATCGTAGAGCGTTATCTGACGCTGTCCACGATCCAGGCAAAGGTAGAGAAGGCCATGACTGCGGACGTTGATACGAACGTATCGGACGAAGAGGCCGCGCAGAGAACCGTTGCGTATATCGAGTATACCCCCACGACAGAAGCCGAATCAGAAGCCGAATCAGAGGCGGGAGCGGAGACGGAAGCAGAGACACAGTCCGGGAACGAAACCGAGGCTGAGGAAGAAAATGCCGCTGAGACAGAGGCGCAGAAGATGACCGAAGGAGAGACCAGCCCGGTTGAAACCGAGAAATCTTCGAAGACGAAGGCGCCGGATCAGGAGGAGACCGAAACCGCGAAGCCTCAGGCGGATACGGAAACCGAAAAGGATCGGACCGGGGCTGACCAGGCTCTGACGGAAGCGGAGCAGGCCCAGACCGAAGGAGAAGGGAACCTGATCGAGGAGGAGAGCGCAGTGGAAGATCCTGCGATGGCTGAAGCCAGGATCCGTTACCGTGAGATGGCAGATCAGCAGCTCGAAGCGCTCAGCACAGGCGGGATTGATTTTGACGCAGCCGTGGAGCAGGTGAAGAGTGAGAATGTTCCCGGAGTGTCCTCTTCCACATTCACCTTCGGGAAGGATGATACCTATCCGGATGCCGCGATCATCGAGGCGACGAATGACCTTGAGGACGAAACCCTCGTGGATAAGATCGTGGAGGCGGGTGACTCCTATTACATCCTCTATGTGAAGGATGCCTTCGATGAAGACGCCACGCAGCAGAAGAAGGAGTCTATTGTCGAGGAACGCAAGACAGATAAGATCAATGAAGTCTATGATAAATGGATTGCTGATGAGAAGTTTGATGTCGACATGGATAAGCTGGACGCGATTCTGAAGGACCGCAATTACGGCGCGCCGGCTTCGAATGAGACGGAGGCGGCCGCTGCGGATACGGCTTCTGCCGGCACTGCTTCCACCGAGACAGCTTCCACCGAGACAGAACTGCATCTGGAAGTTACCGTCGAGACGGAGATGGAGGTTGAGACGGACTCTGAAGCATAAGAAACAGGAGGATTTCTGCCTATGAAGCTGCTGGAAGAGCGTATCAGAAAAGACGGCGTGGTAAAAGAGGGGAATATCCTGAAAGTGGACAGTTTCCTCAATCATCAGATGGATGTGGATCTGTTTAATGAGATGGGCAGGGAGTTTTTCCGCCTGTTCGGGGACTGCCCGGTCAATAAGATTCTTACGATCGAGGCGTCCGGGATCGGAATCGCCGTGATTGCGGCGCAGCATTTTCATGTTCCGGTGGTGTTTGCGAAGAAGGCCCAGAGTGTGAATCTGGATGGGGAGATGTACTCGACAAAGATTGAGTCCTTCACGCACAAGAGAACATATGATGTGATCGTCGCGAAGAAGTTTCTCAGCAGCGAAGACCACATACTGGTGATCGATGACTTCCTCGCAAACGGATGCGCGGTAAACGGGCTGATCGACCTGATACTCTCTGCGGGAGCCACGGTAGAGGGGGTAGGAATCGCGGTGGAAAAAGGATTCCAGACCGGCGGAAAACTGATCCGCGATAAGGGGATCCGGGTTGAGTCCCTTGCCATCATCGACAGTATGAACGCGCAGACGGGAGAGATCGTTTTCCGGAAGCAGTGAAGGCGGTGCTTCGCAGCTCCCTGTTTCCGGTTGCGGGAAGTTCCCGCTCCACGGGCCTGATCTGAGCTTTGTACTGCCATTTACAGGCAGGCCTGGCGCGTCAGATACAAAGACGCAGACCGTCCGTGAATCGTAACGGATCATTACAGATGATAATACAAAAGGATCAGGCATATCCTGCCTGATCCTTTTTCTGAGACAGCGCTGATGATCGGCGTCTCCCTGAAGCAAATCACTTGCGGGAAGATGCTTTGCCGAGCTCGCTCGTGCAGAATCCGCACCTGGTTGCCTCGATCGGAACTTCGTTTCTGCAGAACGGGCAGATCTTGGTGGTCGGCGCCTTTTCCGGTTCCGGCCTGCGCAGCTTGTTCATCCCCTTAATGACCATAAACAGGACGAATGCTATGATCAGGAACTGGAGGACATTCTGGATAAATGAGCCGTATGCAAATACAGCGGCTCCTTCCGCCCTTGCGGCGGCAAGGCTCTTGTAAGATCCCCCATCCAGCGCAATAAAAAGATTTGTAAAGTCGATCTTGCCGGTTGCCAGAGAGATGACAGGCATAATGACATCGTCAACAAGCGAACTGACGATCGAGTTGAAGGCTCCGCCGATGATGACACCGACTGCCATATCCATGACATTGCCGCGCATAATGAATTCTTTGAATTCACTGATCATTCCCATAAGACTCAACTCCCTTCTGTATTGCATGCGCGTAATTCAGTTAAACCGAGTATATCATGGAATGAAGCTTCATTC